>JAAYSB010000077.1 GCA_012518475.1 Intrasporangiaceae bacterium
CATGCTCGCCGGCGTCCACCTGACCGCCCGGACCGGGGGCGCCATCGAGGAGGTCCAGGAGGTCCCCGACCCGGGGTTGGTCCGGCCCGCGTGACGCGGATGTGACCTTCGTCCCGCCCGGTCGCCATAATGAACTCTGCCCCTGTCCCGCAGCCTGCCCCGACCTCCTGGAGCGACCCCACCGTGGCCACGATCGAGACCACCACGCCCTCACCGGCCCTGATCGAGCTGGCGCACGCCTATGGTGTCGCCACCGAGTACAACGGATGGAAGGGCGCTCTCGTCCAGACCGGTCAGGAGACGCTGCGGGCCGTCCTGGCCGCACTCGGGGCCGACGTCGCCGACGAGGACGCGGTGCACCGCTCCCTGCGCGAGCACCATGAGCAGCCCTGGCGCCGTGTCCTGCCACCCACGGTCGTCTGCCGCTACGGTGACGGGCCGTGGGTGCCGGTGCACGTGCCCCACGGGACGATGATGTGGTGCACGGTCGAGCTCGAGAACGGCGAGGTCTGGAACGCCTCGCAGGTGGAGCGCTGGGTGGAGCCTCGGGAGATCGACGGCCGACTCGTCGGTGAGGCGACGATCGAGGTCCCGAACAACGTCCCGCTCGGCTGGCACACCCTGACAGCGCACCTCGAGGACGGCAGCACGCATACCGCGACGCTCATCGTCACCCCGCGGAGCCTGCCGCTCCACCCGGCAATCGAGCACGGTCGCGTCTGGGGACTGATGAGTCAGATCTATGCCGCTCGATCCGAAGGCTCGTGGGGCATCGGCGACCTCGGTGACCTCGCCGAGACGGCGTCCTGGGCGGGGGAGGAGCTCGGCGCCGACTTCGTCCTTGTCAATCCACTCCATGCCGCCCAGCCCGTTCCGCCGATCGAGGCCTCGCCCTACCTGCCGGCGACTCGTCGGTTCGCCAGCCCGCTCTACATCCGTGTCGAGGACGTCGCCGAGATGGCACTCCTCAGCGATGCCGAGCGGGACCGGGTGCGTGAGCTCGCGGATCTGGCCCGTTCCTCCTCGACCCGGCTCATCGACCGCGACGCCGTCTGGGCTGCCAAGGGACAGGCTCTGGCCATGCTCTTCACCGCCTCGCGGTCCACGCGCCGACAGCGGCAGTTCGATCGGTATGTGCGCAGCGAGGGCGACGGCCTGGTCGACTTCGCGACGTGGTGCGCCCTGGTCGAGGAATACGGGATGCCGTGGCAGCAGTGGCCGGAGGAGCTCCGGAGTCCTCGGTCCGAGGCGGTCGCCGCCTTCCGGGAGGAGCAGGCCGAGAACGTCGAGTTCCACATGTGGCTGCAGTGGCAGATCCGGCTCCAGCTCGAACAGGCTCAGCGCGAGGCGCTCGAGGCGGGAATGGAGATCGGGGTCATCCACGACCTGGCGGTCGGCGTCCACCCGGACGGCTCCGACTCCTGGGCGCTCGGAGACGCACTGGTCCACGCCGTCTCGGTCGGTGCACCTCCGGACCAGTTCAACCAGCAGGGGCAGGGCTGGGCGCAGCCGCCCTGGCACCCGGGCCGGCTCGCTGAGCTCGGCTATGCGCCGTACCGCGACATGCTCCGCACCGTCCTGCGCGACAGCGGTGGCATCCGGATCGACCACATCCTCGGCCTCTTCCGGCTGTGGTGGATCCCGCAGGGCATGTCGCCCAAGGACGGCACGTATGTCGGCTACGACTCGGCTGCTCTCATCGGAATCCTCGCCCTCGAGGCGCACCGCGTCGGCGCCATCGTCATCGGCGAGGACCTCGGCGTCGTCGCTCCGACGCTGCGCGAGACGATGCTCGAGCGTGGCATCCACGGCACCTCGATCCTGTGGTTCGAGTGGAAGGACAGCCAGTTCCTGCCGCCGGAGGCCTATCGACAGCTCTGCATGGCGACGGTGACGACCCACGACCTGCCGCCGAGCGCCGGCTATCTCACTCTCGAGCACGTCGCGGTGCGCGGTGAGCTCGGGCTGCTCGAGAACAGCATCGAGGAGGAGAAGGCTTCCGAGGCGCGGTCGATCAACACGGTCGTCGCAGCGGTGGCTGCGCGGGGGCTGTTGCCGGAGGGAACGACCGTCGACTCCGACTCATCCCAGGACCAGGTCGACGACGTGGTCGCGGCGCTGCACGCCTACCTGGTGCAGTCACCGGCGCGCATCCTCGGTGTCGCCGTCCCGGACCTCGTCGGAGACCGCCGGCCGGTCAACCAGCCGGGCACCGACAAGGAGTACCCGAACTGGAAGGTGCCGGTGTCCGGCGCCGACGGGAACCCGGTCACCCTGGAGCAGATCGAGGCCAGCGCCTTCGCGCAGCGGCTTGCGTCCGTCATGCGTGGGGAGGACGGACGCGCCGAGGGCTGAGACGGCCGGTGAACAGGACGGCGAACGGCGGGCGCCGGCTACAGCTAGAGCCCGCGGCCCGGATCGCCGCTCTGGGTCGCACGCCCTGGCGTCTCGGCGATGATCGTGCCGTGGTCACCGGCATCCGCCGCGAACGAGGTGGGGTCGACAGAGACGGCCTCGACCTCATGAGGCTGGAGCTGGCCGCTGTGGATCTGCTCGGCCCAGTGGCAGGCCACCTTGTGGTCGGCTGGGATGCCGCCGATCTCGACGACGCGCAGCTGCGGTCGCTCGTCGTCGCACCGGGTCTTCTGCCGCCACGGGCAGCGCGTGTGGAAGCGGCACCCCGTCGGCGGGTTCGACGGGGAGGGCAGGTCGCCGGTGAGCAGGATCTGCTCTCGGGAGTCCTCGATCTCCGGGTCAGGGATGGGGACCGCCGAGAGGAGCGCCCTGGTGTAGGGGTGCAGAGGCTCGGCGTAGAGGTCCGGGGCGGCCGCCTCCTCGACGATGGAGCCGAGATACATGACCCCGATCCGGTCCGAGATGTGTCGCACGACGGCCAGATCGTGGGCGATGACGAGATAGGTGAGGCCGAACTCGTCCTGGAGGTCGCCGAGGAGGTTGATGACCTGGGCCTGCACCGAGACGTCGAGAGCGGAGACGGGCTCGTCGGCGACGATGAGCTTGGGGTCGACCGACAGGGCCCGGGCGATGCCGATGCGCTGGCGCTGGCCCCCGGAGAACTCGTGCGGGTACTTGTTGAGAGCGGTCGACGGCAGACCCACGGCGTGCAGCAGCTCACGCAGCCGTGGGCGCGCCTGCTTGGCGTCCTTGGCCAGGCCGTGGGCCTTCATACCCTCGACGAGCAGCGACTCGACAGACTGGCGGGGATCGAGTGAGGAGAGTGGGTCCTGGAAGACCATCTGGAGGTCCTGGCGCTTGCGCCGCAGCTCCTCGCCCTTCAGTGATGCAATGTCGACGCCGTCGAAGACCACTCGACCCTCGGTGGGGTGCTCGAGGTTCAGGATGGCCCGGCCGAGGGTGGACTTGCCACACCCGGACTCACCGACGAGGCCATAGGTCTCGCCCTTGCGGATCTGCAGGTCCACCCCGTCCACTGCATAGACATAGCCGATGGTCTTGTCGAAGATCACGCCCTGCTTGATGGGGAAGTGGACCTTGACTCCCTCGACCGTGAGGAGGACGTCGTGCTCGTCCCCGGCGCTGGTCGTCGGGTGGGGGCCTGTCGTCGTCATCGGGGGTCCTCCACAGGGTTGTGGCACCGCAGCGCCCGGTCGCCGGTGGTCTCCAGCTCGGGGGTCGTCTGCGTGCAGACGGCGATGGGCTGGCTGCACCGCGGGGCGAAGGCGCAGGCGTGGTCCCAGGGCAGGTTGTCCGCCACCGAGCCGGGGATCGGCGTGAGCCGCTCTCCGGCTGCGTCGAGTCTGGGGATCGAGCCGAGCAGACCGTTGGTGTAGGGATGACGCGGAGTCCGGAAGATCGGGTGCCGGGGTCCTCGCTCGACGATCTTCCCCCCGTAGAGGACGTTGACCTCGTCGCAGAGCCCGGCGACGACACCGAGGTCGTGGGTGATCATGATCAGGGCCGTACCGGTGTCCTCGACGAGCTCCTTGAGGAGGGCCAGGATCTGGGCCTGGATCGTCACGTCGAGAGCCGTCGTCGGCTCGTCGGCGATGAGCAGCCGCGGGGCACACGCCAGGGCGATCGCGATGAGCGCCCGCTGCCGCATCCCGCCCGACATCTGGTGCGGATAGTCCTTGATCCTGCGGTCCGGGTCCGGGATGCCGACCCGCTTGAGCAGGTCGGCCGCCATCGGCATGGCCGCCTTGCGGTTCATGCCCCGGTGCCGCTCGAGGACCTCGGTCACCTGGATGCCGACGGGGACGACCGGGTTGAGCGAGGAGAGCGGGTCCTGGAACACCATGGCGATGTCCTTGCCGCGCCGATCCCGCATCTGCCCGTCGGACAGGGACAGCAGGTCGGTGCCGTCGAAGTCGACAGTGCCGCTGATCCGGTTGCCGCGGCGGGGGAGCAGACCCATGATCGCCAGTGACGTCACCGACTTGCCACAGCCCGACTCTCCGACGAGACCTACGGTCTGTCCGGGGCGGACATCGAAGCTCACGCCGTCGACGGCGTGGAAGGGCTCCTCGCCGCGTCGCTGGAAGGTCACCTGCAGGTCGCGCACGGACAGCAGGGGTGCATCGCTTCGGGTGTCCGCACGTGCGGCGTAGGCAGTCGTCGTCACGCCCATCACCTCCGGGTCTTCGGGTCGAGGGCCTCTCGCAACGACTCACCCATGAGGGTGAAGCCGAGGGCGACGATGATGATGCAGATCGCCGGGTAGTAGGCCAGATGGGGGTTGTCGTAGATGAACCGCTGGGACTGCCCGAGCATGGCTCCCCACTCGGGTATGCGCTGGTCGGGGTTGCCCAGACCGATGAAGGACAGCGATGCGGCATCGATGATCGAGACAGCGAGTGCGAGAGTCGCCTGGACGATGACCGGCCCCATCGCGTTCGGCAGCATGTGCCGGGTGACGATGGCGCTGCGCCTGATCCCGAGGGCCTGGGCAGCGAGAACATGGTCGCTCGAGCGTTGCGCGAGCATGGACCCGCGCAGCAGTCTTGCGAAGATCGGCACCTGGACGACGGCGATGGCGATGATGAGCGTCCACTGGCTCGGGCGTGCGGCCAGTGCTCCGATGGAGAGGGCGAGGACGAGCGAGGGGATGGAGAGCATGACGTCGACCGCCCGCATGACGAGCGAGTCGACCCAGCCGCCGAATGCTCCGGCGAGCGTCCCGAGCAGGAGTCCGCCGGCGAAGCCCCCGAGCGTGGCGAGGACACCCACGATGAGCGTCTGGCGCGATCCGGCGATGAGCCGGGACATCAGGTCCCGTCCGAGGTGGTCGGCGCCGAGCGGGAAGCCGGGCTCGGGCCCGGGGATGGGGTTGGACTGCGGGCGGACCTTGTCGATCAGATATCCCTGCAGCGGGTCCTTGGGCGCAATCCACGGCGCGAAGATCGCGACGAGGATGAAGACGACGGTGATGGTCAGGCCGAGGAGGAACACCGGGTTGCGACGCAGGCGGTGCCAGGCGCTCTGCCAGAGCGAGACGCCGGGCTTCTCCTCGATGGTCCCGGACTCGTGGACCGTCAGGTCCTCGGCCGGACCACCGGCTCCGACCGGGACGGGAGCGGGAGCGGTGCGGGGGGCGCTCATGGCGGCGAGCTCGTCGATGCGGGCCTTGCGTCGGTCGCCGTAGCGCGAGAAGAGGCTCTTCTTCGGGTTCTCGTCAGAGTTGCTCACTGCTCACCTCACCTCGTCCGGACTCTGGGGTCGACCACTGCATACAGGATGTCGACGAGAAGGTTGACCAGGACGAAGACGACGGCCGCCATGAGCACGAGGATCTGGAGGACACCCCAGTCGCGGCCTCGGAAGCTCGTCACGAGCGCCTCCCCGATCCCCGGGAAGTTGAAGACGGACTCCGTGAGGATGGCGCCGGCAAGGAGCGAACCGACCTGGAGTCCGATGATCGTCAGCACCGGCAGCATGGCGTTGCGAAGGACGTGCCGGCCCCGGATGATCCTGGCCGTCAGGCCCTTGGCGCGCGCAGTGCGGACGTAGTCCTCGTCGAGGACGTCGAGGACGCTGGCGCGGGTGATCCGGAAGATCACGGCGAAGGGGATCGTCGCGAGGGCGATGCTGGGGAGGATGAGGTGCTTCAGCGCACTGACGGAGCAGTCCCACTCGCGGGTGAGCAGCCCGTCGAGGATGAAGAACTTGGTGATTCGGGTGCACCCGAGATTGTCCTGGCGCCCCGAGACCGGAAGCCAGCCCAGCTCGATGGCGAACCAGTACTTGAGCAGGAAGGCCGTGAAGAACACGGGCACCGCGATGCCGATGAGAGAGCCGACGATCGAGAGGTTGTCGAGCCAGCTCCCGTGGCGGCGGGCGGCGAAGTAGCCGAGGGGGATCGCGACGAGGAGCGCGATGATGACGGCCGTGCTCGTCAGCTCGATCGTGGCGGGGAAGCGGGCCAGGAAGATGTCCATCGCGTCGGCGCCCGGCAGCACTGCCGTGGACGTTCCGAACTCACCCTGGAGGATGCGACCCATGTACCGGACGTACTGGATGTGCAGAGGCTGGTCGAGCCCGAGGACCTGCTCGAAGCGGGCTACCTGCTCAGGGGTGGCGCGCTCGCCGAGCATGGCGTTGACCGGGCCGCCGGGTAGGGAGCGCAGCCAGAAGAACAGCAGCATCGACAGGATGATCACCACGCCGAGCAGCTGCACGAGGCGGCGGACGATGTATCTGAGCACTCAGGTGTCCTTTGTCGCGGAGGAGGCTACCAAGGCGATGGCCGCCCCAGCCTAGTGCTGAGGCGGCCATCGCTCGGAGAGGTTCGACGGTGACGCCGACGGCTCAGTTGCCGCCGCTCACAGTCACGGTGTCGAAGCGCTCAGCCGTGAGCGGGCTGGCGATGAGGCCCTCGACATCGCCGCTGACGACGATGGCCGGCGGGCTGTGGCTGATCGGCAGGCCGGGCAGCCACTCCTCCATGACCTTGCGGTTGATCTCCTTGTAGGCCTCGGTCCGCTCCGCCTCGTCGGCGATGCCGTCTGCGGCGACCAGGTCGTCGGACAGCTGCTGGCCGAAGTCCTGGAGGTTGGTCGCGAAGCGGTTGTTGTCGAGGTTGCCGAAGAAGGACGCGAGGAAGTTGTCGACCGAGTTGAAGTCACCGGTCCAGCCGAGGAAGTACGCGTCGTACTCCGTGTAGGCCTTGTCGAGGTAGGAACCCCACGGGTCGGTGACGGTCTCGACCGTGATACCGACCGCCTCGAGGTCAGCCTTCATCGCGTCGTACATCCCGGACGGGTCCGGCATGTAGGGACGGGTGACCTCGCTCGGCCACGCGAAGACGAGGGTGAGGTCCTCGTGACCGGCGTCGGCGAGAAGTGACTTGGCCTTCTCCGGGTCGTAGGCGTAGGCCTCGATCGCGTCGTTGAAGCCCTCGACGGTGTCGGGGACGAACTGCGAGGCGACCGAGGCGCCCTCGGGCAGCTGCGACTGGACGAGCTGGTCCCGGTTGAGTGCGTGGTAGATCGCCTGGCGGACGCGCAGGTCCTTGAGCGCCTCGTTGTTCGTCGGGTTCAGACCCATGTAGAACACGTTGAACGGCGGGCGGACCTCGACCTGCATGCCGGCGTCCTGAAGACCCTTCCAGTCGACCGGGTTGGGCAGGTCGTAGCCGTCGATGCCGCCGGCCTGGAGCTCCTGGCGACGGGTGCTCTCCTCCGGGATGGCGCGGATGACGATCTGCTCGGTCTTGGCGGCCTCACCCCAGTAGTCGGCGTAGCGGTCGAGGGTCGCCGTGCGGGTGGCCTCGTCGTAGCCGCCGAACTTGTACGGGCCGGTGCCGACCGGGTTGTTCGCGTTGTCCGGGTAGGAGAGTGCCTCACCGGAGCGGGCGATGCCGTTGGCGTCACCCTCTTCGAGTGCGGTCGGGGACTGCATGCCGAAGGAGGTCAGCGACAGGATCGCCGGGAACTTCGAGGTCACGCGGCTGATCGTGAAGACGAGCTC
>JAAYSB010000006.1 GCA_012518475.1 Intrasporangiaceae bacterium
GGCCGGTGCTCCGATCACGACGCCGGCCCTGCTCATCAGCCTCGACGGCGACCAGCTCGGTCCGGCTGCCGGCGTCGACGGCCTGGCCGGCCTCTATGACCCGGCGACGCGGACCCGTTGGCACTACCCCGACAGCGAGGTCCCCGAGGGGGCCTCGAACGACCACGTCACGTGGGTCCGCTCACCGGCCCGGGTCGTCGACGAGATCGAGTCCTGGTGGGCGCGGTCCGGTGCCGGGTCCGCGTCCGGCGACTGAATGACAGAGGGGGTATGCGCCGCTCACCGAGGTGAGCAGCGCACACCCCGACTGTGGTTGTGTCGGTACCGCCGTTCAGGCGGCCTTCGGGCGGGTGAGCTGGCCCTCCCGCGCCACCCGGCCGGCGGGGACGAACGCGTCACTCTCGATCGTCGATCCGGCAACGACCTTGGCGCCGGCGCCGACCTTGACGCGCGGGCCGATGACGGCCCGCGTGCCGACCACCGCGCCGCGCCCGATGTGAGCCGCGGAGCCGATGACGGCACCGTCACCGATGACGGCGTCCTCGTCGATCCACGCACCTTCACCGATCCGGACCGACCGCGCCACGCGGGCGCCGCGGTCGACATAGGCGCCCGGTGCGATCCGCGAGCTGGCGTCGACGGTCGCTCCACGCTCCACGAGCCCATCGCCGTTCGGGTGGTACGCATACGTGTGCAGGGTGCCGTCGTCAGCCTCGATCTCGACGTACTTCTTCCTGGGCATGACTGGCCTCCTTCCGAGTTCTGGGGGCAGACCCCATACGCCTGCCTCCCTCGTGCAACGAGTCAGCCCCTGCCGAGATTCCCGCCGCCCTGTAGCCCATTCACGGCCAGGCAACCCGTAACACAACCTGGTAATTGCCAGGTTGTGGCACGGGGTCAGGACCAGTCCCCGGAGCGACCCCGCTTGGTCTCGCCCCTGCGCTTCTTCTCCGCGAGCCGGCGTTCCTTCGAGCCCCGCGTGGGACGGGTGGCCCGACGCTCCCGGGCCGGTGGCGCCGCCGCCAGGGCGACGAGCTCGACGAGGCGGGCGCGGGCCGTGCGGCGGTTGGCGAGCTGGTTGCGGTGCTCCTGGCAAGCGATCGTCAGCACGCCATCGGTGATGCGCGCGTCGAGGTTGAAGAGCATCCGCGCCCGCATCGCCTCGGTGAGGACTGCCGATCCGGCGATGTCCCAGGACAGCTCGACCCGGGAGTCCGCAGTGTTGACGCCCTGCCCACCCGGACCGGATGAGCGGGAGAAGCGTTCGCTCAGCTCCGAGGCCGGGATGACCAGCGACCGCGTCACCGCCAGGTCGTGCATGAGTTTCACACTAACGAGTGACGGCGACCGCGCGTCGTGGCCGTCCCGCGATCGTGGTTACCGACAGTAGGCAAGAGTGTGAGGCCGAGTCCGTTCCGGGGCGCTCGGTCTCCTCGCCCGCGGCCTGCACCCGGTCCTCACCACTGAGCCGCCTGACGTCACTCGGTGACGGGCTCGAGGTCGCTCGTCGCGGGGCCCTCGATGAGAGTGCCGTCCGGGGCGAAACGGGAGCCGTGCAGCGGGCAGTCCCACGACCGCTCGGCATCGTTCCAGGCGACCACCCCGCCGAGGTGCGTGCAGACAGCGCTGAGTGCGCACGTCCGACCGTCGACGGTCGAGACCGCAGTCGGCCGCACCGGGTTGCCCTCGACCCGTCCGGCTCCTTCCCCCGGAGGGGTCTGGCCGCTCCCAGGCGCCGCGAGGCGGACCCGGTCACCGACGAGCCGGCCTCCGACTGAGGCGCCCTGGGCCGCGGTCTCGGTGATGTCGGCGGTCCGGATTCCCTTGGCGCGCAAGGCCTCTGCATAGGCGGGGGCGGAACCGAGGATGTCACCGGAGATGAGCTCGCCGGCGGCCGAGGCAAGGGCCATTCCCCACTTGTCGTATCCGGTGGCGACGAACAGCCGCTCGGCGGTCCCGGGTACCGCGCCGATGTGGGGCACCTGCGTCGTGAGGTGATAGTCCTGTGCCGACCACGACCAGGCCGGCTCGTCCACCGGCAGGTGCGACGAGGCCCACGCGTGGATCTCGTCGACGCGGGCCTGGGTCGAGCCGCCGTGACCGACCTCGTGGCCGTTGCCCCCGACGAGGAGGAAGTCGCCCTCACCGGTGCTCGCGGTCCGCAGCGAACGGGTCGGGTCGTCGAGCGACAGTGACATGGACTGCGGAACGTTCAAGAGGTCGGCAACCGGATACGCGAGGACATAGGACCGGTATGCCTTGATCCGGGCGAAGTCCAGGCTCCGGTCGAGCACCGGTGCCTGGGTCGCGAGAACGAGGTGCTCGGCGCGCACCTCACCCGCCGTCGTCGAGACCATCCAGGGCCGGGTGAAGGACGAGCCGGTCATCCGGATGCCCTCGATGACACGGCCGCCGAAGGACTCCAGCTCGGCGACCAGGGCCCGCACGGTCGCGACGGGGTCGATCTGGGCCTGGTCGGGCAGGCCGATCGCGTCGAGCACTGGGAAGGGGAGGTCGCCCTGTCCGACGTCGATGATCTCGAGGCCGGCGTCCCGGGATGCCTGTCGCTCCGCCTCGACGTCCTTGGCCCCGGACTCGGTCACCGCATACGTCATGGCCAGGCGGGTGTCGAAGGGGACGTCCCGCTCTCTGAGCAGATCGAGGAGCCACTCCTGTCCGGAACGGTTCGCAGCGATATATGCGGCCACCGTCTCGGTCGAGGCGTGCCGAGCCAACCGCTGCAGCATCGAGCCCTGCAGGAGCGAGACCTTCGCGCTGCTGTGCCCGGTCGTGCCCGAGCCTGCCCGGCGTGCGTCGATGACCGTGGGGACCAGTCCGGCCCGGGCGAGGCGGACCGCGGTGCACAGGCCGGTCAGTCCGGCACCGACGATGAGCACCTCGACCCTCGCGGGAAGCTCACTGGGCGGGCCTGGGGTGTCGCCCGAGTTGCCCCACCACAGTGGCCGTCGGTCTGATCCTCTGATTCTCATCGTTCCAGCGTCGCACCGTGACAACGGCGCTGTCAGTCGGCACCGACTGCGGTTCGTGGGTGGAGCTCGGGCGATCATCGTGACCCGCGCTCCACCCACGGAATCCGACGTTGTCAGGTCGTCGGCTGGCGGAGCGGGATGTCGCGCAGTGTCCACCACGTTGCGACAGCCACGGCGACGATGACCACCGCCTGGAGCAGGAGTCCGAGGATCAGGCCGGCGCCGCCGAAGAGCATCGCATTCGGCGATTCCCCGACGATCGTGATGCTTCGGGGCGTGGGAACGGCGATCATGGTGGCCGCGAACGGCAGGCCGACGGTGAGCGGGAGCAGCAGAGTGGCCCAGACGCCCAGTCGCTGGAACGTGGCGCCGACGAGGAAACCGCTCAACCCCATGACGATGAAGAGCACCGCTGCACCCCACGCATACCCAGCGACTCCGTCATTGAGCACGGGGTTGTCTGTGCCGTCGCCGAACCCGTGGATCCAGTCCAGCCGACCGTAGACCGTTCGCTCGGCGAGAATGAGGGCCGTGCTGACCAGGGACAGGACGATCCCGACGACGACCGAGGTGAGCACGGCGGCCCTGATGAAGGACCGTCGGGTCATCCCCGCAGCGACCATGGGCCGCAGATAGGTCGTGACCATGACGATGTTCACCCCGAAGGCGATCCACATGAGGATCTGGGGCGCATACTGCAGCGCGGACATGCTCGGCTCGACCGCGCGACTGACGATCGCGAGGATGGCGACGGCGAACACCGAGACCGTGACGATGGTCCAGAGAGCCACGACGACGTGGCTGTGGAGCATGATCCGGGCCACGCGCAGCCACTGCGGGGGGCCGATCGCACGGGTGGAGGAACGCGAGAGGGTTGGACTGGTGGCGCTCATGAGACCTTCTCCTTCGCGACGGTGGGGTCGCTGGACTCCGTGGTGGTCAGATGGATGAAGAGGTCCTGGAGGGGAACTCCGGAGACGGCCAACCCCGCGCGCTCGAGCTCGGCGGCGTGATCGGCGGCGGTGGAACCGAAGAGCGTGACCTCCCGGGTCGGGCCGAGCGATCGACCGGCGACGACGGGCAGTCCGCGGGTGGCCGACTCGACGGCATCGGCCGGGCCGGTGATGGTCAGGCCCCGCTGACGCAGCTCCTCGGCCTCCCCCGAGAGCAGGACCCGGCCTTCGTGGAGGATCGTCACAGTCTCGAGGAGATGCTCGACCTCGCTGATGAGGTGTGTCGAGAGGATGATGGTCCGCCCGGACTCGGCGAACTCGGCGAGAAGCAGGTCACCGAACCGCTGCCGGGAGGGAGCGTCGAGGCCGAGGTGGACCTCGTCGAACATCGTCACTGGCGCCCCCGAGGCCAGTCCGAGCGCGATCCCGACGGCGGATCGCTGTCCGCGGGAGAGCCCCCGGCTTGCGCTTGGGCGAGACCCCGAACTCAGCGAGTATCGCCTCGGCGACGGATCGGTCGAAGTGCGGTCGCAGCGTCTCGTGCACGTCGGGGGTCACTGAGATCTTCTCGTCCGCGACCACGTCGCCGGACTCACGGATCAGGCAGACCTGCTCCATGACGGCCTCGTCCTCATAGGCGAGCCGACCCCCGACCTTCACCTCGCCGGAGGTGGGCCGCAGCATCGAGGCCACGAGGGAGAGCAGGGTCGTCTTGCCGGCTCCGTTGCGTCCGAGCAGTCCGTGGATCCGGCCGGCGCCGAGCTCCACAGAGACGTCGGTGAGTGCGCGGGTGCCGCCATAGGCGTGGGTGACGCGTTCGGTCGCCACCGTGAGGCCGGTCATGAGGTCCCCTCCTTGTCGAGGTGGTCGGCGTGGGTGTGGACGTATGCGGTGAGCTCGTCGGCGCGAATGCCGAGCTGCTGGGCCTCACGCAGGACAGGAGCGAGCCGCTCGCTGTAGAACGCCTCGCGTCGTTCGGCGCGGAGCCGATCCGGAGCCCCGGCAGTGACGAACATGCCGAGACCGCGGCGCTTCTCGAGGACGCCCTCAGCGACGAGCTCGGCGAAGGCCTTGGCGGCGGTCGCCGGATTGATCCGATAGGTCGTCGCGTACTGCGTCGTCGACATGACCTGGTCCCCCTCGCTCAAGGCGCCGGAGAGGATCTCGCCGCGGATTGCCTCAGCGATCTGGACGTAGATCGGGTGGCGGCTCTCGAACATGCCGGCTCCTGTCTATTGGTTCATTGCACGACTAATGAACCATAGAAGTCCCGGCCCTCTCAACGCCTGTGCATGCCGGGTGGAGGTGCGGGGCGACAGAGGTGCGACGTGGGGAACCTCCACCCGCGGCAAGGGTGGGCTGGCCGAGGGGGAAGCCTTGGCTGGGTGGAGGCGCGCGGCGACAGAGGTGCGACGTGGGGAACCTCCACCCGCTGGGAGGGGGGCGGAGTCAGCCGAGGGAGCGGTGTGTCTACGTCAGTCGTCGCTGATCGAGAAGGTCGCGCCCCCGTGCACCCCGCCATTGGTATCGGTATGCGTCGCGTCCGTCGTCACCGCCAGCCCGGCATCGTGGCCGGACCGGCCGGTCTCGGTGGTCGACCCGTGGATGCCGAGGTGCTCGAGGAACCCGCCCAAGGCTCATCGCGGACCCTCCCCGGGACGCAGCGCTTGGCCGCGGATCTCGGCGTGCAAGGACTCGAGGACCTTGCTCTGCTCACCGGCCTGTCGCGCCAGCTGCTCGAACTCCCGCGCGTCCAGGCCCAGCTCGTCGGAGTACTCGACGAGGGTCTCCCAGAGACCCTGCTTGCCGTTGACCGCTGAGCGGAGCAGCTCGAGCTCGAGCAGCGGCGTCATGGGGGAACCGGAGCAGAGGCGGCCGTTCGGCTTCAGGCGGCCCACGGCCTCGCCGAGCTGGGCCAGGAGGACCTTCGGAAGAGGCTGGGTCAGGCCGAGGTCGTCGATGAGAGCGGCCAGCCGCCCGTGCTCCTCGTCGATCTCTCCTGCCACCCGGGTGAGATCGGGGGAGAGAGGGCTGCTGGCATACCACTGCGCCATCTTCTTGCTGCGGGCGCGGCCGGCCGTGGCGCCGGTGAGGTGGTCGGACAGATAGGTCTGGAGCAGAGCGCGGTCGATCGTCGAGGGAATTGCCATGTCTCGACCGTAGGCCCTGTCCGTGCCGTGCTGCCCACCCTCGGGGGTGGGAGTCAGTGCCCTGCCTCCTCCGCCCCCGCCTGGAAGACCGGGAGATCAGCTGAGGCCGATCCGGACTCAGCTGCCGAGGTGTGGACCGATCGCAGGATGCACTCCTGGTTACTGACTGGTGCTTCCCAGCCTGATCGAACGCCGCCTCGGGCACATCGGGTTCAACCCCTGATCGCACCCGTGGGGGCAGGTCCGTCACACGGACGTGCTCGACCACTTCTCCAGGACGGCGTCGGCGAACGCGGCGTGCAGCGTCGTGCTCGGGTGGAAGCCGTCCCCGGCGAACATCTCCGCGGCCAGCGGTCCGTCCGCGTCGATGCGGAACGCCCGCTCGCGCTCCTCGATGAGCGCGGTGCTGATGACGTTGAAGGCCCGTCCCCGCCACCCCAGTCCGTCGGCGAGGGGGCGGGGAAACGCAGGAAAGTGTTCCAGCGGCGGGATCCCGAGCAGGCAGACGCGGGCAGTGGGGGCCGCCGCGAGGACGGCGTCGAGCAGGGCAGTGAACTCACGGCGGAACCGCGCCGCGCTGTGCAGGTTCTTCAGGTCGTTGACCCCGACGGAGAGGAAGACCAGATCGGCATCGTGCAGCACCGTCTCGTCGACGAGCTCGATCGCCGTCCCGGCCGTTGCTCCGGTGCGGGCGCACGCGACCCACTCGACGGTCGCCCTGTGATGGCGGGCCAGCCGCTCCGCGAGCTGCCCGGCGACGCTCGAGCGGTGGTGGTCGATCGCGTACCCCGCGGTGACGCTGTCGCCGAGGGCGACGACCTTCATCCGGCGCTCTCCGTCGCCGACCTCACCGATGGTCCCCTCCGCGTCGCCGAACCGGGGGATCGTCCGGATGAGGCGATATCCCTGGAGCGGCATGACCGGAGCACCGAGGACCCACCACGGCACCTGGCTGGGCAGGTGCTCGCGGGCCCGGGACAGGCGCGAGAGGTCGGGGCGGCGCATGTGCCGATCGTAGGCGGCGCTGACTTCGTGGGTGGAGTGCGGGTGACGATGGTCGCCCGACGTCCACCCACGAGGTGGGGGATGGATGGTCAGGCGAAGGTCGCCAGCCGGTCCATGGCCTCGTTCATCTCGTCCGTTGCGCCGGCGAGACTGATGCGGACCCAGCGGTTCCCGTCGAGCGACGTGTCCAGGCCGGTTCCCGGGGCGAAGTCCACCCCGGGCGTCAGGGCCACGCCTGTCGCGGCAAGCACCTCGTCGCACCAGCGAGTCGAGTCGTTGGTGAGGTGCGATACGTCCGCATACGCATAGAACGCGCCGTCCGCCGGCGCCCAGCGGGAGATTCCCAGCTCGGGGAGACGGGACAGGATCACGTCCCGGTTCGCCGCATACCGCTGCACGTGGCCCTCGAGCTCAGGACGAGCCTGCGGGCCGAGGGCCGCGGTCGCGGCGACCTGGGAGATGGCCGGTGCGCAGATGTTGAGGTTGCCGAGGAGCAGCTCGATCGGCCGGACCAGGTGCTCGGGCAGGACGAGCCAGCCGACGCGCCAGCCGGTCATCGAGAAGTACTTGCTCATCGACCCCACGAGAACTCCGGAGCGGGACGTCGCCCACGCCGAGGTGGCCGGTTCGCCGAACGTCACGCCGTGATAGATCTCGTCGCTGACGAGGAGCACGTCCTGCTCCGCACACCACCGGGCGATCGCGGCGAGCTCGTCGGCAGCGATGACCGTCCCGGTCGGGTTGGCCGGGGAGGCGATGATGAGGCCCGCGGGTGGTCCGCCGTTCACCGCCGACCACTGCTCGAGCATCGCCAGCGTTGGCTGGAACCGCACCTCCGGGCCGCACTCGAGCTCGACCGCGCGGCAGCCCAGGGCCTGGAGCGTGTTCCGATAGGCCGGATAGCCGGGCCGAGTCATGAGCACGACGTCGCCAGGATCGAAGGCTGCGAGGAACAGCGCCGTGAAGCCCGCGGACGAGCCGGTGGTGATGGCAATGGCATTCGGGTCGATGTCGAGTGCATACCAGTCGGCGTAGTGCTCAGCGATGGCTTGCTGCAGCGCAGGGATCCCCATGGCGGGGGTGTATCCGAGGACTGCCCCGTCCGCCATCGCTGCAGCAGCCGCCTCCCGTGCCACCGCGGGCGCGGGGGTGCTCGGCTGCCCGGCACACATCGTGATGACATCGCCGTGCGACACCTGTCGCTCGTGGGCCGCCTTGAGCAGCTCCATGACGTGGAAGGGCTCGACGCGGCCGCGCGCGGAGACTCGGGCACTCATACCCTCATCCTGCACCGTCCGGAAGGGACCCATGGGGTATGCGTCACGGACCGGGTGCGCGTCGCATACCTGCTCCCCGGTCCTGACATGATCAAGGCCATGGACATCGACCGGTCAGACCCCGAGGGCCGCGCGTGGGTGCACGAGGCGGTCCGCAAGGTCGAGGCGGACAGCAACCGCTCGGCCGACACACACCTGCTGCGGCTCGACGTCCCTGCCTGCCCGGACGTCGACATCTATCTCAAGGACGAGTCGACCCATCCGACCGGGTCGCTCAAGCACCGACTGGCACGCTCGTTGTTCCTCTTCGGGCTCTGCAACGGCCAGATCCACCGTGGGACAACGGTCATCGAGGCCTCGTCGGGGTCGACCGCTGTCTCCGAGGCCTACTTCGCCCGGCTCCTCGGCCTGCCCTTCATCGCGGTCATCCCGGAAGGCACGAGCGCCGAGAAGGTCGCGCTCATCGAGCGTGAAGGCGGGCGCTGTCACTACGTCGCAGACTCCGGGGCGATCTATGACGAGTCGAGGCGTCTCGCGGCCGAGACCGGAGGGCACTATCTCGACCAGTTCACCCATGCCGAGCGGGCCACCGACTGGCGCGGGAACAACAACATCGCCGAGTCGATCTTCGCCCAGCTGGCGCTCGAGCCGCACCCGGTCCCGAGCTGGATCGTCGTCTCTGCGGGCACCGGCGGCACGAGTGCGACGATCGGCCGGTTCCTCCGATACCGCTGCTACGACTCGTATCTCGCTGTCGCCGACCCGGAGAACTCGGCCTTCTTCCCCGGGTGGAAGGACCTCGACCCCGAGGCGACGACCGAGTGCGGCTCACGCATCGAGGGCATCGGCCGGATGCGCGTTGAGCCGAGCTTTCAAGCCGGAGTCGTCGACCGGATGATCTCCGTCCCGGACGGTGCCTCGGTCGCGATGACTCGGGCGGTCGAGCCACTCCTCGGCCGTCGCGTCGGCCCCTCCACCGGCACGAATCTGTATGCGACGCTCCAGATCGCGCACGAGCTCCAGTCCCGCGGCGAGAGGGGCAGCATCGTCTCGCTCATCTGTGACTCGGGAGAGCGGTACCACCAGACCTACGACCAGGACGCGTGGCTCGACGAGCACCGGATCGACGTTGCGGCCCACCTCGACGAGGCGCACCGCCTCCTCGGCACCCACCCCTGAACGAGGGCCCTGGGCCCGGCCGGTCCCGCCTCTGTGCTGACTTGTTGTATGGCGACACGCAGAGAATCGGTCCCGATCCCCTGCGTGTCGCCATACGACAACTCGTGGGGGACGTGAGGGGCCCGGGCCGGGAGGCTCAGGAGGGGTCGGTGTGCTGGGCGTAGCCGCGGTGTACCGCCGCGGTCACGATCTCCTGCGGCCACGGCCAGCTGCCCTCTCGCGCGGCGTCCTCGACCGGGACCCCGGCCGCGGCGAGACGCCGGATCTCGGCCGCGAGATCGGCGATCTCCTGCTGCTGACCGCTGACGAAGTCCGCGTCGACCGGGGCTCCGTGCCCCGGGACGACGACCGTGCTCGGTGTGGCAAGGGCGCCGACCGTCTCCAGGGTCTGGGCCCACTCGAGCGGGAAGGAGTCGTCGCCCAGGCCCGGGGGCCCGGACTCCTCGACGAGGTCCCCGGTCAGCAGGACTCCGGCGTCGGGCACGCGGACGACGATGTCCCCTCCGGTGTGTCCGCGGCCGGGGTGGATCAGCTCAACCGCGCGGTCGCCGAGATCGATGATCTGCCAGGTCGAGAAGGTCCGGTCGGGGATCACGAGGGAGGTCTCGGCGAACTCCTCGCAACGCGGACCACCTTCTCGTGCAGCGCGATCGATGATGCCCGGTCCCCATTCTGCTAGGTTGCGGGCCGCCTCCTCGTGGGCGTGGACCGGCACGTGCGGATCTGCCTCGCGGAACGCGGCGGTGCCGAAGGTGTGGTCGAAGTGCCAGTGCGTGGTGACGACCGCGTGGACGGCCTCGGCGCCGAGGCGGCGGATATCGGCGAGCACCGCCCGGCCGGCGACGACGGACGCGTCGGTGTCCACGACGACGAGCCCCCGCTCACCACCGACGAGTGTGACGTTCATGTCCCACCACGGGTAGCGCCCGACCCAGACCCGGTCGGCCACCTCGGTGAAGTCGGTCATCCTCCCAGCCAAGCACACCGAGAAGCCGTTGACGGCTGGAGAAGTGGTGGTCCCAGGCGCCTCAGACCCCCGAAGAACCATCCGTCGATGGTCTTGCCGTCGCCCATGCCGGGGCGCAGACTGGCGGAATGACCTCCGCACCGCGACTCCTCGTCGGCACGACCAAGGGAGCGTTCATCCTCGACGGCACGTCCGACCGCAGCGGCTGGTCGGTCCGCGGCCCCTACTGCGACGGCTGGCCGATAAACCACGTCGTCGGCGACCCGCGGACCGGCACGATGTGGGCCGGTGGGGGAGGCGACTGGAGCGGCGCCGGGGTGTGGCGTTCCGATGACGACGGGCACACGTGGACCCTCGCGAAGCTGACGACCGGCGAGGTCGACACGTGGGCGGCACAGGACCCCGAGTTCGCCGAGATGATCGGCTGGACGGACGACCCCCCGCCGTTCGCGGACCGGTTCGCCCAGGTGTGGTCACTCGGCCGGGTCGGTGACCGGCTGTATGCCGGGACCAAGCCGGCGGCCCTGCTCGCCAGCGATGACGACGGACGGACGTGGGAGGTCGTCGACTCCCTCACCGACCACCCATCGGCGCAGGACTGGAACCCCGGAGCCGCCGGACTTGTCCTGCACACGATCATCAGCGACCCCGACGACCCGGAGAAGCTGTGGCTCGGGATCTCTGCCGCGGGTGTCTTCGCGAGCAAGGATGGCGGCGGGGAATGGGAGCGCCGCAACGCGATCGCCGAGCCTGAGGAGGTCCAGCCCGCGGAGCACCCGGCGGGCCCGGCCGACGGCGAGGTCGGCCACTGCGTCCACAACATCGTCCGCGCCCCCGGCTCGGCCGACGTGCTCTATCAGCAGAACCACTACGGGGTCTGGCGGTCCGAGGACGGCGGGCAGACCTGGCACGACATCACCCCCGGCCTGCCGTCGACGTTCGGCTTCCCGATCCGGGTCCACCCGCGCGACCCCCAGACGATCTGGACGATCCCACTCAACGGCGACATGTCGGGCCGCTATCCCAACGACGCCGCGGCCGCCGTGTGGATGTCCACCGACGGAGGCCGGACCTGGTCCGACCGGCGCGAGGGGCTGCCGCAGGAGTCCTGCTTCTTCACCGTGCTCCGCCAGGCGATGGCCGTCGACACGCACGAGCCTGCCGGGGTCTACTTCGGCACGAACACCGGGTCGGTCTTCGTCAGCGCCGACGAGGGTGAGTCGTGGACCGAGGTGGCCCGCCACCTGCCCACGGTCCTGTCCGTCGAGGTCCTCTAGCCGAGTCATCCCTCCGGCGCCCTCACCGGTGAGCCCTCCGTTATCTCGCGATTGCGAGATAACGGAGGGCCTAGATTTGCAGCATGCCGCAGTCCGTGCCCCAGACCATGCCCCTGGACCGTCGCCTCTGGGTGCCCATCGTGCTCGTCGGTCTGGTCGGCCAGCTCGCCTGGACCGTCGAGAACATGTATCTCAACGTCTTCATCTTCGAGACGATCACCGACAACCCGACGGTCATCGCGACAGTCGTCGCCGCGAGCGCGATCACCGCCGGTCTGACGACGATCCTCATGGGACCATGGTCCGACCGACTCGGCCGGCGCCGACCCTTCATCTCAGGCGGCTATGTCCTCTGGGGGCTGACGACCGCGGCGTTCGGGCTCATCACTGTGGGAGGTCCGCTCGGCCTGTCCGTCGGGGCCGCGATCATCGCCGTCATCGCGCTCGACTGCATCATGACGTTCTTCGGCTCGACCGCCAATGACGCCGCCTATCAGGCCTGGGTCACCGACGTGACGACCCCTGCAGACCGGGGCCGGGTCGACGGCGTCGTGCAGACCCTGCCGCTCATCTCGATGCTCATCGTCTTCGTCGCCCTCGACCCGCTCACCCAGGACGGCCGGTGGATGGCGTTCTTCGGAACCGTCGGCGCGGTCGTCCTCGTCGTGGGGCTGCTCTCCCGGTTCCTCATCCGGGATGTCGCCGTTCCCGTGGAACGCAAGGAGTCCTACGCCGCGTCGGTCCTCCACCAGCTGCGGGCATCGGCCGTCAGGGAGCGGCCCCTCCTCTACCTCGCGCTGTTCACCTGGGCCCTCTGGGGGATCTCGACACAGGTCTTCATGCCCTTCCTTCTCATCTATCTCGACCACTTCCTGCGGCTCGAGGCCTACGCCCTGGTCCTCGGGGGCGCCCTGATCATCGCGGCCGTCCTGACGATCCTCGGCGGCCGGGTCATCGACCGGGTCGGCAAGGCGCCGGTCCTTCTGCCGGCGATGGGGCTCTATGTCGCCAGCCTCGTCGTGTTCTCGTTCACCCGCGAGACCGTCCCGGTGCTGCTGGCCGGGGCTCTCGTCCTCACCGGAATGCTCCTGACCGCCGCCACCCTGGCCGCCATCACCCGCGACCAGACCCCCGTCGACCGGGCGGGCAGCGTCCAGGGCGTCCGCATGCTCCTGACGATCATGGTGCCGATGGTCGTCGGCCCGTTCATCGGAGCCGCGGTCATCGCGAGCAACAACGAGACCTACACCGACCTCGGCGTCACCCGTATCGTCCCGACCCCCGCCATCTTCCTTGCGGCAGCGGTCGTCCTGCTCCTCGCCGTCGTCCCCGCCCTGCGGCTCCGCTCGCGGATCACCTCATGATCCGGGTGTCACCGCCGGAGGGTGTCCCGCTGCCGGAGTATCCGCGACCCCAGCTCGTCCGGCCGAGCTGGCTCAACCTCAACGGGACCTGGGACTACGCGATCACCGACGGGTCCAGCCCGCAGGTCTTCGATGGCGAGATCCTCGTCCCCTTCTCCCCGGAGGCACCGCTTTCCGGCGTCAACCGCTCGCTCGGCCCGGAGGAGACGCTCTGGTATCACCGACGGGTATGCGCTGCGCACCTCCCCACGGGACCGCCCGGCTCACGGATCCTCCTGCACTTCGGCGCGGTCGACCAGGAGGCGGTCATCCTCGTCAACGACGTCGAGGTCGTCCGGCACCTCGGTGGCTACCTCCCCTTCACCGCCGACATCACCGCGATCGCGTCGACGGGCGATGACCTCGACATCGTCGTCCGGGTCACCGACGACACGGACCGGACCTGGCGCACGCGGGGCAAGCAGAAGACGGACCGTGGCGGGATCTGGTACACCCCGCAGTCCGGAATCTGGCAGACCGTCTGGCTCGAGACCGTTCCCGCGGGCGGGGTGGACCGCCTTGTCGTCACCCCCTACCTCGACGAGAACGGGGCGGGATTCGACGTCGTCGTCGAGTCCGCTTCGGCCACGGCGGAGATCGAGATCGTCGGCGGACCGACGCATACCGTGCCCTGCAACGAGGCGAGCCGGATCGAGGTCCCCGACCCACGCCTGTGGTCACCGGAGGATCCCCACCTCTATGACCTCGTGGTCACCGCAGGCGAGGACCGGGTGACGTCCTATGCAGGCCTAAGGACGGTCGGAATCGGGCTGGACGACAAGGGAACTCATCGCCTGCTCCTCAACGGGAAGCCGTACTTCCACGCCGGCGTCCTCGACCAGGGCTACTGGCCCGACGGGCTCTACACGGCACCGAGCGACGCGGCACTCGCGGCCGACGTCATCGCGGCGAAGCAGCTCGGCTTCACGATGGTGCGTAAGCACATCAAGGTTGAACCGCTGCGGTGGTACTACCACTGCGACCGGCTCGGTCTCCTCGTCTGGCAGGACATGCCGAACGGAGGCCGCGCATACCGTATGCCCGTCGTCACCGTCCCGGCGTTCCTCCCGGTTCGCCTGCGGGACAGCAGATATCGAGTCTTCGGTCGGCAGGACGCCGAAGGGCGCCGGGAGTTCCGGGCCGAGCTCGTCGAGATGATCGGGCATCTCCGGTCGATCACCTCGATCGTCTGCTGGGTCCCGTTCAACGAGGGCTGGGGCCAGTTCGACGCCAACGGCGTGGCCGAGGAGGTGCGCCGGCTGGACCCGACCCGGCACGTCGACCACGCCTCGGGCTGGCACGACCAGGGCGGCGGCGATCTGCAGTCCCTGCATGTCTACTTCCGACGGTTCCGGATGCCGCGTCGGCGGGACGAGCGTCCGGTCGTCCTCAGTGAGTACGGCGGATACAACCTGCGCGTCGAGGGTCACACGTGGGGCGCGAAGAACTTCGGCTACCGCCGCACGACGGACCCCGTGGCACTTCTCGAACGGTTCACCGCCCTGCACCGCGAGCAGATCGAGCCCGCGGTCGCTGAGGGTCTGTGCGGCATCGTCTATACCCAGCTGACCGATGTCGAGGACGAGCTCAACGGACTGCTCACCTATGACCGGGTCGACAAGCTCGACCGGGCGGCCGTGCGCGCAGTACTCGAACCGTTGACCGGGGCAAGGACCGTCTGATCGGGCGGTTGAAGTGCGGGTTGGACGCGCTTAGCGTTGGACGTGTGGCCACCACACCTGATCCCGCTGAAGAGCTCCTTCCGCTGGCGGAGATGCTGAGCGAGCAGGCCGACCAAGGCCTTGCCGACGCCGACCCGCAGGACGTCGTCCAAGCCCTCACCGAGATGGTCGGTCATCCGGAATACCCCTGTCTCGGCGCCCGATCCGTCTTCCGGAGGGACCAGGCAAGAGTCGTCGTCCTCGACGACATGACCGACTCGGAGGGCCTACGGAAGCTCTCCGCGGCGCTGACTGCCTTCGGCAGCGAGGTCCAGCCCGAGGACCAGTTCGCCTCCCTGATCGCGGTCTTCCGCGCCCCGGTCCCCGAGTCGGAGGAGGAGTTCGAGGAGTGTCTCTGGTCGGTGCTTCAGTTCCTCGCCGACCTGGACCGCCAGGAGTGGGCCGAGGGGGTATCCGCAGATCCGACCAACCCGCACTTCTCGTTCAGCCATGCGGGCACCGCCTTCTTCGTCGTCGGTCTGCACCCCCTCGCATCCCGGGTGGCACGGCGCGCACCTCTGCCCACCCTCGTGTTCAACCTCCACGAGCAGTTCGAGGCACTGCGTGAGAGCGACCGGTTCGAGGGCATGCGCGACACCATCCGACGCCGGGACGAGGCCCTCAACGGAACGGTGAACCCCATGGTCGACGACCACGGCGAGTCCTCCGAGGCGCGCCAGTACTCCGGCCGCGAGGTCGAGCCCGACTGGGTCGCACCGCTCGACGCCGACGACATCCCGACGAAGGAGACCACGTGAACCCGGCAGTGCGCCGCAACGCCGACCGGCTCAGCAGCAGGCGCCCCTATCCGAAGGACGGTCCCGCGGACGGCTTCACCCGGATCCCTCCGCAGCACGGGGCCGCGGTCGAGCTCGCGCCCGGGGACGTCCTCACCCTCGTCGACCCCCTCGGAGAGCAGGTGAGCGACCTCTACCTCGTGCGCGTCGACGAGCCGGCCGACCACTTCAGCGTGGGGCGGACCATCGATGTCGGGAACACGCTGTACCCGAGCGTGGGGAGCATCCTGTACAGCGGCCGCAGCGTGGCCCTCGCGGAGATCGTCACCGACACGGTCGGGGTGCACGACCTCACCCTCACCCCGTGCAGCCAGCAGACCTTCGACCTGCTCTATCCCGACCTCGGCGGCGCACCACACCGGTCCTGCTTCGCCAACCTCGTCGCTGCGCTCGAGCCGCACGGGGTCGCCCCCGACACCATCGGCGGGACGATGAACGTCTTCATGGACGTATGGACCGACGCCGACGGTGAGCTCCACATCGACCCACCGCCGACGGCTCCGGGCGACTGTCTCGAACTGCGCATCCTCGAGCCGGTCATCGCCGGCATCACCGCCTGCTCGGCGGAGAAGTCGAACAATGGGACGTGCACCCCGATCGACTACCGGGTCACCCGCGCCGCTGGTTACTGACGAGTAAGTCACACCTCCTCGTCACGCTCGGTGGGCGGGAGCACGATGGAGACATGAAGTCCGACGAAGCCCGGGACCTCGGCCGCGCCGCCGGTCCGGTCCTGCGTCAGCTCACCGGGCTCGTCCGTGGTGCCCACTTCGCCATCAGTGACACGGTCAACGACACGCTCACCCGCGCCCTCGGCCCGAGCGTGCGACCGATCCGCGCCGTCTCCGACGCCGCCACGGCCGGCGTGTATGCGACGGTCGGCCTCGCGCTCGACGCCGGTTCCCAGGTCGCCGGCGTCGTCGCCGCCCACCGGCTCCAGCGGCAGGGGGACCAAGGGCCCAGCGTCCACGACGGAGCCGGCGCCCACTATGCCCTGCCGATCAGCCTCGGCCTGCGCGGGGACACCATTGCCCGCGATGCTGTGCGCCTCGCCCCAGCCATGCACCTGCGGCACAACGGGCACCAGGTTTACCTCGACCCGGAGGCGATCACCGAGGCCTATGGTCAGGTCACCGCTGAGATCGCCGTCTTCCTCCACGGGCTCTTCGAGACCGAGCGCGCCTGGGATCTCGGGACTCACGACCGTGCCTCGTACACAACCCGACTCAGCAGCGACCTCGGACTCACCCCCGTCACGCTCCGCTTCAACACCGGCCTGCGGATCTCCGAGAACGCCCTCACCCTGAGCGAGGTCCTCGACGGGCTCGTCGCAGCCTGGCCGGCGCCCGTCGAGCGCATGGTCCTCATCGGCCACTCGATGGGCGGCCTGGTCATCCACGGTGCGCTGGCCGCGGCCGCGGACGCCGCCGATCGCGGGGAGCCGCCCGCGTGGACCGCGCTGGTCACCGACACTGTCGCTCTCGGCAGCCCGCACCACGGCTCGGCGATCGCGCGGGCGGTCGCCGGCGCGGCGCATACCTTTGGGCAGTCACCGAAGGGGGAGTGGCTCGCGGACTTCCTTCGCTTCCGCAGCGTCGGACTGCGGGATCTCATGCACGGCAACATCGTCGCCGCCGACTGGGAGGGGCACGACCCGGACGACCGGGAAGACCGACGGACCCATCCGCTGCCCTATCCGGACATCGACCACTACGCCGTCGTCGGTCTCATCGCCGGTGGCCGGCTGTCCGAGCAGCTCGCCGACCGGCTCGGTGACCTCGTCGTCGACGGTACCTCCGCCTCGCACCGGGTGGCCGAGCCGGGACGGAGCAGGTTCGGGGTCGACGGGGTGGCGGTCGTGCCGGGCATCGGCCACTTCGCCCTGCTCAACAACAACGAGGTCTACACGCACCTGCACCGCTGGCTGGCCGCCACTTCTCCCGAATAGCAGCGAAATGGCGGTCCGTTCTGCTGCTCGCGCCGGCTGAGGTGAATCGCCACTTCTTCCAAATAGCAGCGAAATGGCGGCCCGTCGTCGTCGCGGTCAGCGACCCTGGAAGGCGTCGAGCGCCACTGTGATGGCTGCCGCGAAGCGCCAGTCCAGCAGGGTGCCGTTGCTGTCCGGTCGGATCGTCGTGAGGTAGTTGTCCCGAACCTTGCGCTGGCGCTCGACCGACAGGACGCTCGTGCCGGCCGGGTCGGTGAAGTCGAAGTGGAACTGCCACGGGATCAGCCCCATGACGTCACCGACGATGGGCAGCATGTCGCCGAATCGGCGGGCGAGGGCGACGTTCTGGCTGCGCTCCTGACCGGTCGCCGAGACGTTTCCGGCGGTGATGTGCCACGTCGAGTTGAGGAGGGACTTGACCGCGTCCTTGCGGAAGACACCGATGGGATTGCGGTGGGCGTCGAAGACGTCTGTCGTCGCGGCCATGTCGATGACCTGACGAGACTGAAACCCGAAGGCCACCTCACGTCTGGACTCGTCGGTGAAGAAGCTCACCTCCTCCCTCAGCTTCATCCGCTTCTGCTGCGCGAAGGCGAGCAGCTGCCGCGCACTGCCGGCCTCGTCCGCGGCACTGACCCAGTACTGGTTGACCATGACGGTCACCTTCTGGCGGACGTGCAGCCGTGTGATGTCGTTCATCGTCGACCCCCGCTCGTGGTGTGGTGAGCCGATCCTCTCTCATCCGGGCCGCTGCTGTCCCGCATTTCGGAGGGCGGGCGGCGCCACGCATCCGTCCCCCCTGCCTGCAGTGACCTGGGTGGGAGGCGTCCGGCCGTCGGGCGCGTCGGTCCCTTAGCATGGGTGCTCTAAGCCCAAGGAGTGGTGTCCGACCGGATGTCTGGTTATTGGCTGAATCTCGGCCTCGTCGCCGTCCTCGTCCTCATCAATGCGGCGTTCGCCGGCACTGAGATGGCGCTTGTCTCCCTGCGCGAGGGACAGCTCAAGCAGCTCGAGCGGGAAGGGACGCCCAGAGGCCTGCGCCTCGTGCGCCTCGCCCGGGACCCCAACCGGTTCCTCGCGACCATCCAGATCGGCATCACCCTCGCCGGCTTCCTTGCGTCGGCGACCGCAGCGGTGGCCCTCGCCGAGCCGCTGGTGCCCCACCTCGAGCCCGCCCTCGGCGGCGCAGCGCACCCGATCGCGGTCGCGGTCATCACGCTCGTGCTGTCCTTCATCACGCTCGTCTTCGGTGAGCTGGCCCCCAAGCGTCTGGCCATGCAACGGGCGCTGTCCTGGGCCACCGTGGCCGCCGGCCCGCTCAACCTCCTCTCCACGCTGGCCCGCCCGGCCGTCTGGCTGCTGGCCAAGTCGACGAACGCCGTCGTCCGCCTCCTCGGTGGTCGTCCGGACGAAGCGAGCCGCGAGCCCAGCCCCGAGGAGATCAAGGAGATCGTCACCTCGCACCGCGAGCTCAACCCCGAGCAGCGCGAGATCATCGCCGGTGCCCTCGAGATCCACCGGCGCACCCTGCGCGAGGTCCTCGTCCCGCGCGGTCAGGTCTTCACCCTCCCGCATGACCTCACGCTCGACCAGGCCCGCGCCGCACTCGCCGCGGCTGGCCACTCCCGCGCACCGGTCGCGATCGAGGGCCACCTCGACGACGTCGTCGGCGTCGTCCACTGGTCGGCACTCGTCGACGGCGGGGACGCCGAGGTCGGCGAGGTCGCCACCGAGCCGCTCGTCTTCCCCGGTGCCGCCCCGGTGTCGGTCACCCTGCGCGCCTTCAAGAGCAGTCGCCAGCAGCTCGCTCTCGTCGTCGACGAGCACGGCGCGGTCGACGGCATCGTCACGATGGAGGATCTTCTGGAGGAGATCGTCGGCGAGATCTACGACGAGACGGATACGGACAGCGCCGGGCTCGTCCCGGAGGGCGACGGGTCCTACATCCTGCCGGGCACCTATCCGCTCCACGACCTGCCCGACCTCGACATCGACCTGCACTACGAGCCGGGCGACTACACGACCCTGGCCGGCCTCGTCCTCGACGACCTCGGCCGCATCCCGGAGGGGCCCGGCGACTCCATCGTCGTCGATGGCTGGCGGATCGATGTCATTGCCGTCGGACGGCACACGATTGCCGGGGTCCGCGTCTCCCGGGCGCCTGCCGAGGGCGAAGCCGTCGCCGACCACGAGGCGCGCCCGGCGGACTGACCGTTCGCCATGCCGGTCGGACCGGGAGGACATGGCGGGGGTATGCCGGGCTCGCCCGGGTGCGCGACGCATACCTCATCGGCAGTCGGGTGTCAGACGCCTTGGGTGGCGGGGTCGGCGGGGTGACGTTCACCGGTCCGCAGGGTCAGTCCCCGGCCGGCTCAGAGGAAGCGCGGGCCCCACTTGATGATCTCGATGATGATGACGAGGGTGAGCCAGCCGATGAGGCTGAGGGTGAACCAGCCGTTCTCGACGAACGCCTTGGCCTTGGCGTGCGCGCCCTCGGAGAGATACAGGTTGTTCTCGCGGATGTTCCAGTTCGTCATGGAGGCGAAGACGAAGGTCGTCGCGAAGGTGACGAGGAGGCACCAGGGGCAGAGCGCGCCGATGACGAAGGTCGACTGGTACAGCAGCCAGTAGGCGAAGATCACGCCGAGGGTATAGCCGATGTTGGCGGCGAACATGAACCAGCGCGGGAAGCGCACCCCGGACAGCTTGGCCACCGCGATGGTCATCACGACAGGCTCGCCGATGAGTCCGAAGAACGCGTTGGGGAAGCCCCATACGTTGGCCTGCCAGGTCGTCCCGACCTTGGCGCAGTCGAGGACCTCGTTGATCGAGCAGGCGAGGATGGCGTCGGGGTTGGCAGCCAGGACGATCGCGTCATAGGCGAGCACCCAGGAGGCGATGAGGCTGAGAATCGCGAAGAACAGCATCTCGGAGAACAGGAACGTGCGCGCGCGCTTGGGCGTGACGTTCTGCTCCATCACGACGCCGGTGGTCTCGGACACCAGATCTCCTCTCAGCCAGGCCCGCCCCGCGAGAGGTCCCTCAGGCCGCGTTCATTGTATGGACAGACTAGGGGCGCCTCGTCCATCGCCTGCCGCGCGTTACACATTGCTCCAGCGATCCGCCGGCGGCAGGGGTTCCCGGGACGCCAGTTCTCTGCACAGAGGCTGTCGACCGTGCCACGATGAGCGACATGACCTTCCCGATCGAACACCTCATCCCCACCGACGACGGCACGATCCGCGGCCTGCTCTGGCTGCCCGAGTCTGCGCCTGAATGCGGTGCCCCCGGTCTGGTCGTCCTTCAGGAGATCTTCGGCCTGAGTGAGTTCGTCAAGTCCCGCTGCGCCGACCTCGCGCGGATGGGGTATGCGGTGCTCGCCCCGGCCGTCTACGACCGCCTTGTCGGTGATGAGGAGGAGGTGCCCGTCGTCGAGGCCGACGGGGAGGACTTCCTCCAGCGGTCGATGGACCTCGTCGGCCGGCTCGACTGGGATCGGGCGGTGCGCGACGGATTCGCGGCCCGCGACGAGCTGGCCGCTCAGGAGGCGGTCCACGGGGACCGGATCGGGCTCGTCGGGTTCTGCTTCGGGGGTGGTCTGGCGTTCAACATCGCCGCAGTCGCGAAGCAGGCCGGTGCGCCCGTCGCGGCTCTCGTGTCCTACTACGGCTCCGCGCTACCCGGGCTGCTCGAGCTCGCCGATGACGTCGACTGCCCGAGCCTGCACCACTTCGGGACCAAGGACAGCTACATCCCGCTGGAGCAGGTCGAGGAGATCCGTGAGGCGGTGACCGCCGGCGGCAGCCGAGAGCAGATTCACTTCGAGCTGCACGAGGGCGCGGACCACGCCTTCGACAACCCGAACCCGATGTTCCACCACCCCGAGGCGAGCGCACGCGCCTGGGTTCAGACCCAGGCCTTCCTCTCGGAGGTCCTGCCCGCGTAAGCGGATCGGTGCCTGGGTCTGGGGGCACCCGATGGTCATCGCCGTCGGCATGGTCACGTGCCGTTGCGCTCGCGGTGGCTGCACCCGGGCCAGCAGCACGGTCGGCGCTTGCCCTCCTCGAGCTCTTCGCGGGTGCGGCGGATCCGGCGCTCGCGTGTCGTGTCCTGCTTTGCGTCCTCGACCCAGCAGATGAACTCGTTCCTCGCCAGGGGCGTGATGTCCTGCCAGAGCGCGAGGACTGCTTCGTCGGAAGTGAGCTCGTTGCGCAGGTCGGCGGGCAGTGTGTGGACGGTCCCGCCGGGGACCTTGGTGCTCATGCGACCAAGACTAGGGAGCAGGGGCATCACTGACCAGAGGGCAGGGGCATGAGCGCGCACCGGACGGCTGCAGCCCTGCACTCGGCCTTGCGCTCGCCTCGCCGCGGTCCTGGTGAGCTGCAGCGCTCGGGGGTCCTGCGGCGATATATCGCTGCAAGATCGGCCATCGCCGCGGCTCGGGACGACCGCCGCAGGCGTTCATCGCACCGACTTCTGGAGCCCGTGGCGGACGGGGGTGCACTGCTCCTATCGTCGAGAGGAACATCGCCTGCCGAAGGGAAGACCGTCATGTCCGAGCTCACCGAGGCCACCGTCGCCGACCGCCACCGCCTCCTGGCCCAGCAGTTCATCGACCTCATCGACGGCACGCAGGACTGGGACTCCCAGAGCCCCGTTCCGGAGTGGCGGGCCCAGGACATCGTCGAGCACCTCGCCTGGCTCCCCAGCCTCCTCGGCAGCCTCGGCGTCGACCTCGATGTCGCGGCCATCGACTCACCAGTCGAGCGGTTCAAGGCCCAGACCGTCCGGGTCCAGGAGATCCTCGACGGACCCGAGGCGGGCCGCGAGATCAACCTGCCGGGCATGAGGCGGATGACGGTGACCGAGGCGATCGACCGGCTCTACAACTTCGATCTGTATGCGCACGCCTGGGACCTCGCATCGGCCACCGGGCAGGAGCACCGGCTGGACGAGGACTACGCAGTCAGTGCTCACCAGGGCATGTCGGCGATGGGCCCGGCACTCCACGAGTCCGGCCAGTTCGGCACTCCCCGTGAGGTTGCCGAGGACGCCCCCGCCTCGGAACGGCTCCTCGGACTCATCGGCCGCGACCCGCACTGGCGGCGCTGACCTGCTCGCTCGGTCGGCGAGCTTCACGCGCGTGTCTGGTCACCTCACGTTGGACCTCCGTAGGGTTGCGCAGGTGAGCAACGACCGGATGGCGGCACAGCGCAGGCGCGTGCTCATCACCGGCGCGACCGGCACGATCGGGTCGCTTCTCGCCGAGCGCCTCGCCGACGACTACGACATCGTCCAGCACGGCCGCAGCGCCGAGAACGAGGAGCAGGAGCGCGTGCTGCGCCGCGCCGATCTCGCCGACTACGACCAGGTCAGAGCGCTCATGGACGACATCGACACCGTCCTGCACCTCGCCGGCGAGGCAAGCCCGGGTGCGGAGTGGGAGTCGGTACTCGAGTCGAACATCATCGGGTACCGCAACGTCCTCGAGGCAGCCCGCGAGGCCGGCGTGCGCCGCGTCGTCTACGCCTCCTCGAACCACGCGATGGGCATGTATGACCGGTTCGAGGAGTGGCCGGTCTATCCGCACCACCTGCCGCGCCCCGACTCGCTCTATGGCGTGTCCAAGGTCTTCGGCGAGACGCTCGGCCGGTTCTACCACGACGAGCACGGACTCGACGTGATCTCACTCCGGATCGGGTGGAGCTCAGGCGATCCCGCGCTCGCGGAGGAGGAGATCCTGCATGCCATGTGGCTGAGCGAGGACGACACCGAGCAGGTGTTCCGCCGGGCCATCGAGGCCGACGTCCGGTACGGGGTGTACTACGCCGTCTCGGACAACCCCAACCGGCGGTGGGACATGACGAACACGATGCTTGAACTGGGTTACCGGCCGAAGGACTCCTGGACCCGCGTCGCCGGCCAGGACGAGCAGGTTGTCGAGGGCGGGGCTCACGTCGCCGATGACTGGCCGGCGGAGTAGGACGCCACATCTGAGCGGTGCGGCAGAGTCGGACGTCAGGCGTGGTGCGAGCGTCGATCAGCTGTCTCGTCGAGGGCGCGACGAATGGACCTCCGGCGCGCATCTCGACGCCGGTCGGGATAGCGCGTTCAGACGGCTCAGTTCGCTCATCACCGCATCCGGACGGTCATCGCCCATCACCCGACAGGCTGTGCGTGGACCGAACGCCGGCACCGAGACCTCATGAACCGCTCCGCCGGTCAGCCAAGGGCTGAGATTCCCGTCGGCGCGCCCGGATCTGCTGGCACCATGACCGCCATGGTGACGGCATCGAACCTGTGGCTGTTCGTCGTGGCCTCGGTGCTGCTCATCGTCATCCCAGGCCCCAGCGTCCTGTTCGTCATCGGTCGGGCCCTCGCGCTGGGGAGGGTCGGCGGCCTGCTCAGCGTTCTCGGCAACGCGTTGGGGATGCTTCCGTTGGTCGCCGCGGTCGCGCTCGGCGTGGGGGCCGTCGTCGCCTCCTCCATCGTGCTCTTCACAGCCATCAAGATCGTCGGCGGCCTCTATCTGGTCTATCTCGGCGTCCAGGCGATCCGGCACCGGAGCGAAACGTCGGTGAGCGTCAACCGCCTTGCTGTGACAAGCCGCTCGCCAGAGCGGGTGCTCGCCGAAGGCTTCTTCGTCGGGGTCACCAACCCCAAGACGATCGCGTTCTTCGTCGCCGTCCTGCCCCAGTTCGTGTCCCTGGAGTCCGGGTCGGTTCCATTCCAGATGGCCGTGCTCGGGACGATCTTCGTCGCACTGGCACTGGTCTTCGACTCTCTCTGGGCACTGGCGGCGGGCTCGGCCCGCGAGTGGTTCGGTCGGGCGCCGCACCGGGCCGAGAGGCTGGGTGCGGCTGGCGGTGTCATGCTCATCTGTCTCGGCGGGGCTCTCGCCCTCTCCGGGAACCGGCACTAACCAGGTCCAGAGGGGGCCGGCGCCCGAGCGACCGCTCGCCGTTACGGTCCTACTGGGGGGGATCTGTCCGGCGCTGAGGGATCGGGCACGATTCACCTCCAGGGCGCGTTTCACCGGTACCGTCGGATGTGTGAACGGCCAGCGTGTCGCCCTGGGGGCGGCAGCAGGGTGGCAGGAGGGGCTCTATCGGCGCCTCCACGAGAACCCTGAGCTCTCCATGGCGGAACTTGAGACCGGCGCGGAGATCGCCCGGTGTCTCGAGTCGCTGGGCTATGAGGTGCAGCGGATCGGCGGTGGGGTCGTCGGGGTGCTCCGCAACGGCGACGGCCCGACGGTCCTCTTCCGCGCCGACATCGACGCCCTCCCGGTCCAGGAGGCGACCGGCCTCCCGTATGCCAGCAAGCGGCCCGGTGTCATGCACGCCTGCGGCCACGACATCCACATCGTCTGTGCGCTCGGCGCCGCCGAGGTGCTCGCAGGGTCCCGGGACACCTGGGCCGGCACCTACATCGCGCTCTTCCAGCCGGGGGAGGAGACCGCGGAGGGCGCCCGTGCCATGGTCGCCGACGGGCTCGTCGACCGGGTGCCGAGGCCGGACGTCGCTCTTGCCCAGCACGTCCTCACCGCTCCGGTCGCCGGCAAGGTCGCAACAGCCCCGGGTCCGGTCCTCTCCGCCGGGGACTCCATCCGGATCACCATCCACGGACAGGGCTCGCACGGGTCCATGCCGCACCTCGGGGTCGACCCCGTCGTCATCGCCGCCGCGGTCGTGCTGCGCCTCCAGACGATCGTCTCGCGGGTTCTCGCCCCGGACGAGTTCGGCGTCGTCACCGTTGGCAGCGTCCAGGCAGGGGCCAAGTCCAACATCATCCCCGCTGAGGCGACTCTCCTCGTCAATACCCGCGCCTATGACGAGCACGTGCGCGACCGGATCCTCGAGGCCGTCGAAAGGATGGTTCGGGCCGAGTGCGCCGCGTCCGGTGCGACGCAGGAGCCGACCTTCGAGTTCTACGACCAGTTCCCGATGACCGACAACGACGCCGCCGTCACCGCTCGGGTCCGGGCCGCCCTCGAGGGCGGCCTCGGTGCCGACCGGGTCGAAGACCTGCCGCGGATCCCCGCGAGCGAGGACTTCAGCGTCATCCCCGATGCCTTCGACGTCCCCTATACCTACTGGGGTCTCGGCGGATTCACTGCTGGGCAGACGCCGCTGCCCAACCATAATCCCGGCTTCGCGCCAGCCATCCAGCCCACCATCAGCACCGGAACCGAAGCGGCGGTGATCGCCGCTCTCGCCTGGCTCGGAAAGTAGGTCACGATGAGCGTCAACGTCGCCGCGGAACCAGACATCGCATACCAGGGCAACGACAAGCTGCTCGCCGGCCTCGTGCTCTCGATCGTGTCCTTCTGGCTGTTCGCCATCTCGCTCGGCACCGTCGCGCCGGCGGTGCTGCTCGACCTCAACGGCCCCTACGCCGACGAGGCAGCGAAGACCTGGACCTCACCGGTGCTCTCGCCGACGGCGATGAACCTCGCGGTCGCCCTGACCGGTCTGGTGTCCGGCCTCTTCATCGTCCTCATGGGTGGACTCGCCGACCGGTTCGGCCGGGTGCGCCTGACCATGGTCGGCAACGGGCTCAACATCCTCGGCTGTGCCCTCATCGTCCTAGCCGGCGGAGCCCTCGCCACCCCGATGCTCATCACCGGCCGCGTCGTCCAGGGACTCTCCGCGGCGTGCGTCATGCCGGCGACGATCGCGCTCGTCAAGTCCTACTGGGACGGGCCGGCCCGTCAGCGCGCCGTGTCGATGTGGTCGATCGGATCCTTCGGTGGTGCCGGGCTCGCGGCCTTCATCGGCGGCCTGACGGCGACCCAGATGTCCTGGCGCTGGATCTTCGTCTTCTCGGCGATCGTGTCCGTGGTCGCGATGCTCCTCGTCCGCGGGACCCCCGAGAGCCGCGTCGTCACCACCGGCCACCGACGCTTCGACAGTGTGGGCCTCGCACTGTTCCTCATCACCTTCCTAGCGGTCATGCTGCTGCTCACGTTCGGCGGAAAGACCGTCGGGTGGCTCTCGCCGACCGGACTCGGGCTGCTGCTCGGGTTCCTCGTCGGACTCATCGCGTTCGTCATCGTCGAGCGGGGCCGGGAGTACGCCTTCATCGACTTCGGGCTGTTCCGCAACATGAACTTCACCGGTGCTGTCGCCGCGAACTTCATGCTCAACTGCACGCTCGGCACGCTGATCGTCAGCCAGCAGCTCCTCCAGATCGGCGGGAACATGGCGCCGCTCGCCGCCGGCGCACTCACTCTCGGCTACCCGCTCATGGTCATCCTCTTCGTCCGCGCGGGAGAGAGGCTGCTCCAGGTGCACGGCCCGCGCAAGCCGATGATCTGGGGAGCGCTGCTCGTCGCCCTCGCCGCCGCACTGCTCATGCCGACGAACCTCCTGCTCACGCAGTACCGCTGGCTCGCGCTCATCGCCTATGCGTGCTTCGGGCTCGGACTGGCGTTCTTCGCGACCCCGGCCACCGACGCCGCCCTGACGAGTCTGCCGCCGGAGCACGCCGGCTCCGGGATGGGCATCTTCAAGATGGCCTCCTCCCTGGGCGGGGCGATCGGGACGGCCGTGGCCCTGTCCCTCTTCCTCGGGTTCTCCGGAAGCGACGCGGGCAACGTCGTCGGCTATGTCGTCGAGATGGTCGGCCGCCAGGACAACATCGCTATCCGCCAGGCCGCGATGATCGCGATCGGGGCGATGCTCCTCTTCGCCCTGGCCGCTGCGGTCGTCGCCGCCCTCGCCGTTCCGAAGGGTCGCCAGGAGGACTGACGATCGAACTGGTCGCCCTGCGCCCAACCCGGGCGTGCCACAACCTGGTAATTGCCAGGTTGTGGAACGGCGCGGGAATCCGGGCCCCACAGGCGGGTCGGACAGGGCACACTAAGGGGTCACCCGCCCCTGCGGATTCCACTACACTATGTAGTAGTTCTGGTTCGTCACGACATCAAGGAGCAGCCCATGGCGCGGCCCATCGCACCCGAAGACCTCACGTGGCTGCTCATGGATCGACCGAACAACCTCATGCACGTCCACGGCTTCATGGGCTTCGACGTGCTCCCGGACCTCGAGGCGTACACGAATGTCGTCATGGAGCGCATGGTGCGCAAGTTCCGGCGGCTGTCCCAGGTGCCGGTGCAGATCGACGGGGACTGGTACTGGGAGGACGACGTCGACTTCTCCATCGACAATCACGTGCGCACCGTCGTCCTCGACGACGCCGACGACGAGACATTCCGGAGGTATGTGTCGGGCCAGTTCTCCCAGCCGTTCGACCGGACCCGCCCGCTGTGGGAGTTCCAGCTCATCACAGCACCCGGGACCGAAGGCGGATATGGCTTCGGACGCTTCCACCACGGTCTCGCCGACGGCATCCGCCTCGTCCAGATGATCATCAGCCTCTGTGACCCGGCCGAGGGGGCGGTTCCCAACAAGGTCGGCCGCAACCGCGACCGACAGCACCAGCACCTTCTCGAGCAGGCACTGCACTTCGCGGAGACCTCGGTGACCGACACGATCGATTTCGCCGGCCGCGCCGGCCGCGCCCTGGCCAGGGCTGGGCGCAGCGCCGTGACGACGACCAACCCCCTCGGCCTCGCCCATCACATCGGCGAGGCGCTCGAGCTGGTGCGTCACCCGGTCAAGCTCATCGACGCCGTGACCGGCCTGGCCTCGTTCGACAACGAGGTGACGAATACCTGGCGCGAACTGGCCCGCATGCTCATCTCCGACGGCCACGAGGCCGGCGCCTGGGCCGGGAGCGCCGGCGTCGACAAGTCCGTCGCCTGGCTGGAGTCCTTCCCGCTCAAGGACCTGCGCAAGGCGAGCAAGGCATACCGGTGCACCCTCAACGACATCCTCCTTGCTGCGGTGTCCCTCGCGCTGACCGACTACCTCGCCGAGCGTGGGGTGACGGACGTCGAGACCCTGTCCTGGATGATGCCGGTCTCCCTTCAGCCGGTCGACGAGCGCCTGCCCTCCAAGCTCGGCAACAAGTTCGTCGTTGTCATGCTCCCGATGCCCCTCGGCATCCGTGATCCCGAGCGCCTCATCCGCCGGGTCCACGAGGCCTCGACGAGGCTGAAGCACTCCGCCGAGCCCCTCGTCGCCTTCGGCTTCCAGCGCATCATCGCCGAGGCGCCGACAGGGGTCGCACGAGCCCTCACCAGCTTCTTCGCCGACAAGACGATCGGCCAGCTGACCAACGTTCCTGGACCGCGCATCGCCCTCAACCTCGCCGGAGTCCCCGTCCGCTCGATCCTTGGCTGGGTGCCGACGTCCGGCGACCAGCCGCTCGGCATCTGCCTGTTCAGCTACAACGACTCCCTCACTGTCGGCGTCGCCTCCGACGCGCGCATGATCCCTGACCCCGAGCACCTCGCCGCTCTCATCCAGACCCATCTCGAGGCGCTCTCCTCCACCACGAAGGCATCCCATGGCTGACCGCAAGCCCAGCAGAACGAAGTCGACCCCCCGGGCCACCGATCCCAAGGTGGTCGTCAATGTCACCCTCCAGGGAGGGGAGTGGGACTACGACCTGTCGGCATCCCTCGCCGGCCACAACTTCCGGCTCATCCGGATCGGCACGAGTGGGGATGTCACGGCGGCCGAGGAGCATGTGTGGCGCTGGTCGCTGTCGGCCGACGCCATCGCTGTCAGCGGGGTGCGCGAGGCGCGTGCCGCCGGTCATTTCACCGGACAGATCGAGGACTTCCGCAAGGTGAAGGGGACGACGACGCGGGTGCCTGTCCGCGACGACTCGCTCCTTGCAGACGTGTTCCAGGAGTGGGCGATCCGCCGCGTCCAGACCGAGATGCCGGGCTACTTCACCAACGCCCGCGTCGTCATCGTCGGCAAGACGACCCGCGAGCGGACGGTCTCGGTACTGCGCGAGTTCACCGACAACATCGTCTTCGAGGTGCCGCGCGAGGACCTCGACCTTCCGGGAAGCTTCAAGACCAACCCCGTCACCGCGGCGGCCTCCGACATCACCGAGACCGCCTGGCGCTGGACGCCCGGCTTCCTCAAGCACGCCGTCTCCGCCCCGGCCGGCTGGGTGACCGACAAGATCGCCCACCACGCCGCCGAGAACGCCGACGTGATCATCGGCTCGTTCTCCGAGCTGATGCGCTTCGGGCTGCCCGAGCTCAAGGGCAAGGCGGTCATCACGAGCGCGGTCTCCGAGGAGCGGCTCGAGACCCTCGCCGAGCTCGGCGCGGACCTGGTCGTCGACGTCACCCCCCAGCCGTTCGACTTCATCGTCGTGCCCGCCCTGTTCGAGGCGATGGTGGCCGCGACCCTACCGAAGGGGAGCGAGCTCACGACCGACGCGCTGGCCCAGTTCATTCAGGACGCCGAGCTCGAGCCGCGGCTGCTGTGGCCCAACGGGCCGCGCCGCAAGAGTCGCTTCTCCTTCGTCATCCACCCGCTCTCGACCGAGTACTTCAAGAACGTCGAGCCCCTCGGCAAGGTCATGAGCATCCCGGGCATGGGCCAGGTCGTCGAGAAGGCCGTGGCGTACGTGCCGCCCTTCGTCTACAGCCACGTCACCGGCATCGTCTCCGCCACCGGCGATGAGGCGGAGGGCTGGCTCATCACCGTCGGCGGCACCCCCAAGGAGATGCTCGCCCACCCGCCCGAGTTCACCTACTCCCGCCTCCTCGAGGCCAGCGAGATCTCGCGTCGGCTCGGAGCCCAGATCATGGGTCTCGGCGCGTTCACCAAGGTCGTCGGAGACGCCGGTGTCACCGTTGCGAAGCAGGCCCGCCTGCCGGTGACGACCGGGAACTCCTACAGCGCCTCGGGAGCGCTCTGGGCCGGCCACGACGCCCTGCGCCGACTCGGGATCGTCGAGATGGGCGAGCAGGGAATGATGCACGGCAAGGCCATGGTCGTCGGGGCCTCCGGCGCCATCGGCTCGGCCTGCGCACGCCTGCTGGCCCTCGCCTGCGACGAGCTCTGGCTCGTCTCGCCGGAGACGGCCAAGCTCCTCGCACTCAAGGAGCAGATCGAGTCGGAGAACCCGCGCGCCGAGATCTTCGTCGCGACCAGCCCGGCTGCCGCGCTGCCCGACATGGACATGATTGTCACGGCCACCTCCGCCGCCGGCCAGAAGGTCCTCGACATCGAGTCGGTCAAGCCCGGTTGCGTCATCACCGACGTGGCCCGCCCCCTCGACCTGTCCGCCGAGGACGTCGCCAAGCGCCCGGACGTCCTCGTCATCGAGTCCGGTGAGGTGGAGCTGCCCGGGGAGCCGCGACTGCGCGACATCGGCCTGCCCGACGGCGTCGTGTATGCGTGCCTCGCCGAGACCATCGTCCTCGCCCTCGAGGGCCGCTACGAGAACTTCACCGTGGGCCGCAACATCGAGTGGGAGAAGGTCAAGGAGATCTACAAGCTCGGTCTCAAGCACGGCATGAAGCTCGCGACCATCTCGGGCGTCAACGGCCCGTACACCGAGGACGACTTCGCCCGGGTTCGCGCGGCTGCGCTCGCCGCGCGGGAGTCCGCGGGCAGCGACACCGATTCACCCGCACACGAGGAGGAGATGGCATGAAGTCCGTCCAGGGCAAGAAGGTCCTCATCACCGGTGGGGCGATGGGGCTGGGACGGCTCTTCGCCGAGCGAGCCATCGCCGAGCACGCCGACACGATCGTCCTCTGGGACGTCAACGAGATGGCCCTCAACGAGACCCTCGGCGAGCTCGACGGCCAGGACACCGAGGTCGTCGGATACATCGTCGATCTCGCCTCCGCCGAGGAGATCAGTGCGACAGCGACCGAGGTCCTCGACGCGATCGGGACCATGGACATCGTCATCAACAACGCCGGCATCGTCCGGGGCAACACGTACTTCTGGGAGTCCGACCCCGTCCGGGACACCCAGGCGACGATCGAGGTCAACACCCTCGCGCCGATGTATGTCGCGCACGCGTTCCTGCCGAGCATGATCGCCTCCCCCGGACAGACCCGCCTCGTCAACCTCGCCTCGGCGGCCGGCTTCACCCCGAACCCGCGAATGGCCGCATACGCCTCGAGCAAGTGGGCTCTCGTCGGCTGGTCGGACTCGGTGCGCCTCGAGCTCAAGCAGGCCGGTCACGACCACGTCAGCGTGACGACGGTCTGTCCGTACTACATCCGCACCGGCATGTTCGACGGCGTGAAGTCGGCGCCGCTGCTGCCGATTCTCGACCCGGCCGAGGTCGTCGACGAGGCGTGGAAGGGCATGCTCAGCGGCTCCCCGTTCGTCGTGCTTCCGAAGACGGTCATGCTCAGCGAGATGCTCAAGGGGGTCCTGCCCATCGGGATCCGAGACTTCATCGCCGACCACGTCATCGGGGTCTATCACACGATGGAGGACTTCACCGGCCGGGTGGAGCAGGCCCCCGACACGTCCGCAAAGGGTCGGGTCAAGCGCTAGCGGTCGCGCAGGTTCGTGACCAGAATGGCTCTATGACGCACCACTTTGCCGAGCATCTCGCCGGTGTGAGCAGCTTCCGGATGATGCCGACCTACGAGTTCGAGACCGGTGCCTCGAGGGCGGCCGTGAGCTGCCTCGGGGAGGGTCTGTCCCTCGCCTACACCTGGATCCACCCCGCGGACGGCGAGCAGCGCGGCGGACTGGTCATCAGCGCCTCGGACGAGGACGGCGTCGTCCACGCCGCCTGGCACGACTCGTGGCACCAGAAGTCCGGGCTCATGCAGCTGACCGGGCGACGGGAGGGTGACCGGATCGAGCTGTCCGGAACCTATGCGGAGGAGTGGGGTTGGACAATCACCGTCGTCCACCCCGAGACCGAGTCCCAGGCAGGCATGACGATGCGGATGTGCAATGTCATCCCGGAGTCCGCCCTGGCGATGGCGCCGGCCGACGGCCCCGCGGTACCGGCCGGACCGTACGAGGTCTCGCTCGCCGAGTGGCACTGACCACGCCGCCGCATCGCGCGAGCCCACTCCCCATCGGTGCGGTCTTCGTCGGCGGCATGGCGGGAACGGCACTACGCGCTCTGATCGACCGCGCGGCCCCCGCTGCGGCCGGTGAGTGGCCCTGGGCAACGTTCGCCGTCAACATCACCGGGGCGTTCCTCCTCGGGATGCTCCTCGAGACCCTTGCCCGCCGCGAAGCACGCGACGGCTCCGGCGGCCCCGCCAGGCTCCTCCTCGGCACAGGTCTCCTCGGGGGCTATACGACGTACAGCACCTTCGCCGTCGAGATCCTGCACCTCGGCCTGCTCACTGCGCTGCTGTATGCGACGCTCACCGTCGTCGGCGGCCTCGCCGCCGCGGGGCTCGGCTTCCGGATCGCCCGCGGCCGACCCTCGGAACCGGTCCCGGAGGCGGGTTCATGACGCTCCTTCTCATTGCTCTGGCCGGAGGGGTCGGGGCGGCAACGAGATTCGTCCTCGACGGCGTCATCAATGCCCGCTGGTCGGCCGGCGGGCTCAGGCCCGGGATCGTCGTCATCAACGTCGTGGGGTCGTTCCTGCTCGGCCTCCTCGTCGGGCTCGCCGCACGTGGGTCGGGCCTGTCCACCGACACCGTGGCTGTGCTCGGTCTGGGGTTCTGTGGCGGCTTGACGACCTTCAGCACCGCGTCCCTGGAGCCGGTGCACCTGTGGGCGACCGGGGAGCGAGGTCCTGCCACCGCATACGTCCTTGTCACGCTCATCGGGTCGCTCCTGGCCGCCTGGCTCGGCCTCGCCCTCGCGGCGCTCGCCTGACCCGAGCGTCCGGCGAACCCGGAGGAAACACTCAGCGTCCACCCAGAATGCGGGCGGATGCTGGCTGGAGTCACCGAGACCGACGGGAAGGAGCCCTTCGATGACAACGACCCTTCCAGTTCCTGAGCAGACCCACCACGAGATGCCTCAGCCGACACCGGCTTCTGGGCCGCCGCCGGCCCCGACCCGGCCGTCCCGGGGCCGGCGCGCGGCAGAGCTCGGGGTCACCGCCCTGCTCGCGGCAGCCATCGCCAGCGGAACGACGCTCGCGGTCGATCGCACCCTCGCCGACGAGGGAGCCCCGGGCACCAGCCCGGGCCCGGTGGTCGAGGGCGCGAACGGAGCGACAACCGACTGGAGCGCTGTCGCTGCGTCGGTCTCGCCGAGCGTGGTCTCGATCGGGGTGTCGGGTCAGCGCGGTCAGGGGGAGGGCTCCGGGGTCGTGTGGGACGCCGAGGGGCACATCGTCACGAACGACCACGTCGTCTCCGGCTCCGGCGCCAGTGCAGAGGTCCAGGTGACGCTCGCGGACGGGCGGACCTACGACGCCATCGTGACCGGCACCGACCCGACGACGGACCTGGCGGTCGTGCGGCTCACGAGTCCGCCGACCACGCTGAGGCCGATCACACGAGGGGACTCCGAGACGCTCACCGTCGGGGATCCCGTCATGGCCATCGGCAACCCGCTGGGGCTCTCCGGCACGGTGACGACCGGCATCGTCAGCGCGCTCGACCGTCCCGTTGCCGCCGGTCAGTCGCGGGCCCGTGAGGGGCTGGCCCAGGTGACCAACGCGATCCAGACCAGTGCCCCGATCAACCCCGGCAACAGCGGCGGCGCACTCGTCGACGCCGAGGGAGGTCTCGTCGGCATCAACTCCTCGATCGCCACGCTGGGCTCACCCGGGCCGTTCGCCTCGGGGCAGGCCGGCAACATCGGCATCGGCTTCGCGATCCCGGTCGCGCAGGTCGAGGGCGTTGTCTCCCAGCTCATCGAGTCGGGTTCGGTTGAGCACGCCTATCTCGGGATCAGCACGAGTGACACGAGTGTGCGGGACGGCACGTCGTCCGTCCCCGGCGCGCTCGTCGCGGAGACCGTGAGTGACGGCCCGGCAGCGACAGAGGGGCTTCGGTCCGGGGATGTCATCACCGCCATCGACGGTGCGCCGGTCACGAGCTCGCGCAGTCTCGTCGGGACGATCCGCGCCCGGGCCGTGGGCGAGCAGGTCGAGCTGACCGTGAGCCGAGGCTCCGAGACCGTGTCCGTGCCGGTGACCCTCGCGGCGGCGCCCTCACGCTGACGGTGCACCGCGTCAGCGGAGCAGACCCGGATCGATGACCCGGATGCCGGGCCTGCCGACGATGCCGGGCAGGCCCGGGAGGGCGTCGGCCGCCTCCTCCAGCGTGAGGTCCGGTCCGTTCGCGAGGAGCCGCTCGATTGCGACCCGTCCGGCCACGACGTCGTCGAGCAGGGCGGCGTAGTCGTGCGCCGGCATGCCGTGGGAGCCGAGGAGGTCGAGCTCCCAACCGATGACGCGGCCCATCGGCACCTCCGGGCTCTCGTTCCCGAGCAGCCCGACCTGCACCTGCCGGCCGCGACGTCGGAGCGCGAGGATCGAGTCGCGGCACGTCTGTGCGGACCCGAAGGCGTCCATCGACACGTGGGCACCGCCCTCGGTGACGTCGACGATGTCCGAGGCGTCGGTGAGCGTGACCTCAGCGCCGAGTGCCGCGGCGAGCTCGCGCGCCCGCTCGCTCGGATCCACGACGACGACCCTGGCTCCGCGCGAGACCGCAATCGCGACAGCGGACAGACCGACACCGCCGGCGCCGAACACCGCGACCCACTCGCCCGTCTCCACCTTCGCCCGGCCCACGATGCCTCGGTATGCGGTCGCCACCCGGCACCCCAGCCCCGCCGCCGCGCGGAAGGACAGATCGTCAGGGATCGCCACGAGATTCTCGGCCGCCGCGGCGACGGTGACGTACTCGGCGAAGGACCCGGGGAGGGAGAAGCCAGGCTGCTGCTGGGCGGGACAGACCTGGCCGTCGCCCGCTGAGCAGACCTCGCAGGCTCCACAGGCATAGACGAACGGTGCGGTGACCCGTCGCCCGATCCACGCGGTGTCGACGCCGGAGCCGACCTCGACGACGGTGCCGGCGAACTCATGGCCGGGGATGTGCGGGAAGCGTCGGATGTCCGGGTCGTGACCCATCCAGCCGTGCCAGTCGCTGCGGCACAGGCCCGTGGCCGCGACCTGGACCACCGCTCCGGCCGGTGGTGCCGTGGGAGCAGGGACCTCGGTGAGAGTGACAGGTCCGCGCGGTCGGGAGTAGACGAGGGCGCGCATACCCGTCAGCGTAGGGCGGCCATCATCGCAGTCGTGCCTCGGCCTTCCTGCGGCTGCGGACAGCGGAGCTGACGGCGGCGCGGGCATCCGCATCGGCAGCGCGGGCTGCCTCGGCCGCGCGCAGGGCCAGGTCGTAGCGGCGCCTCGCCTCGGCCAGCTCCTCCTCGGCGTCCTCGAGCGCGGCCCCGGTCGTCTCGACCTGCTCCCGGGCCCGGGCCTCTTCCTCCTCGGCCTCCCGGACTGCCTCGCGGGCGCGTTCCAGCCGGGCGGCTTCGGCCTTGGCCTCGCGGGTCGTGTCGTCGCTCTTCCTCCCCGTGCCGGACACCTCGCTCGGGTCGCTCGTAGCGGCCTGGCCACCTTCGCCGCCTCCGGACAGGGCTGTGAGCACGACACCGGAGCCGGTCACGGCGACGGCATCGCTGAGGTCGACCTCGCCGAACCCGCTGTAGGACAACGGCTTCGTGAGCAGCGCGCTGGCGACCGCGTCACTGGCGCCGGCATCGGCGAGGACCGCGATCGCGGTGGCCCGCACGGCCTCCTGTCCCGCCGCACCCAGACGCCGGCCCTCGGCAGCGACGGCGTCGACCGCAGCGCCGACGAAGGCGGTGACTGCGGCGTCCCGCTCGGTGCGCATCTGCTGGAGCGAGTCGACATCGAGGGCCGCCTGCGCAGCCCGCATCCGGGCACCGAGGCCGACAAGGTCCGCCGCGACCTCGGGACTGGACCGGACGGTCCGGTTGATGGCCCAGGCCGCGACATCCGGCTTGCGAAGGCGACCGATCTGCGCGGCAGCATCCTTGTCCCCGTTGGCCTTCGCCTCCGACGCGAGCTCCTTGCGCCGCGCGATGAACAGGTCGGGCGCGCAGTCATAGAGCTGACGCGCGGCGCTGACCACGACCGGCGCCGGTGCCGCCTCGAGGTCGGGACCGCTCATAGCGGTCACTGTAGGTCACCCACCTGCCACACGTTCGGGCGTCGGCTCCGGTGGACCCGCGAGGATGGCACCGTGCGCTCCTCGTCGACGGTGGAACACTGGGTCGCATGACCGTCGCGAAGTCCGTCCTCCTGCTCTGCCTCGCCGGCCTCGCCGAGATCGGCGGGGCCTGGCTCGTCTGGCAGGGCGTCCGCGAGAACCGTGGGCTGGCCTGGATGGGCGCCGGCGTCATCGCACTCGGGCTCTACGGGTTCATCATCACCCTTCAGCCCGACGCGCACTTCGGCCGGATCCTCGCGGCCTACGGCGGGCTGTTCATCGCCGGGTCGCTCGCATGGGGGATGGTCATGGACGGCTTCCGACCGGACCGGTTCGACGTCATCGGCGCGATCCTCTGCCTCGTCGGCGTCGCGGTCATCATGTATGCCCCACGGGTCGCACCATGACGGGCCAGGACGGCGCGCATCCACGTGCCCGCCGCCGTTGAGGCCTCGCTCGCGGTGCAGAGCAGCCGCTGACGCCCGTTCGAGTGACGGCATCGCGGGAGCCGCGCACAGTGCGAGTATCACGGGTATGTCTGAAGTGAAGGTCACCCACAACAAGGACGAGGCCCGCTATGAGGCCAGGATCGATGACGCGCTCGCGGGCTTCATCGAGTACCGGCTCACGGACCAGATCATCGTCATGTCCCACACCGAGGTCGACCAGACGTTCGAGGGTCAGGGCGTCGGGAGTGCACTGGCCAGGTTCGCCCTCGATGACGTCGAGGCGGACGGCAAGCGCCGCGTGCTGCCCACCTGCCCGTTCATCAAGGGCTGGATCCACAAGCACCCCGAGTACGCGAAGCTCGTCTACGGGGTGGCCCCTCAACCCTGAGCCGAAGGCTCTTCCGCTACAGACTCGTTCACCACAGGCTCCTTCATCATCGCGGCCATGACGCGGTCGAGCCGGAAGCCGAGCCGCTCATAGAGCCTCGTCGCTCCCGTCGGGCTGTCCGAGTCGACGCCGAGCTCGATGACGTCGTACTGACCGGACTCCGCCGCGAGCCGGATCGATCGGCTCAGGCACGCCGCCGCGAGACCGCGCCCACGTGCCTCGCGGACCGTCCCGACGAGGTCGACATAGGCCTGACGGGGCACCCACTGACTGACGAGGACGTATGCGAGGACCGCCCCGTCGTCCCCGATCGCCAGCGTGGAGAGCTGCCGGCGGGGCGGACGGCCGGTCCAGTAGTCGTGCCACGTCGCCTCGGACTGCGGGGTGGAGCCCCAGTGGTCGACGAAGGCCGCGTTGTGTGCCTCGCGCACACCGCCCTCGTGCTCGGACGTGGGGGTGACGAGCTCGACGCCCTCGAGCTCCCCCGGTTCCGGCACCGTCACCGGGTCCCCGGGGAGGGGGCGGGCGAGCTCGTTGAAGTACCGGACCACCGCATACCCCATGTGGGTGAGAAGGCGACGGGCGTCGGAGCCCTCGAGCTCCCCACCCGCGCGGAAGTAGTACGGCGTGCCGGAATGGCGCTCCGCGGCGAGCTCGCGGCCCCGCTCCTCCTGGCGTCGGACGAGCTCGCGACCGATGCCTCTGCCGCGCCAGTCGGGGTGGACGCCACCGCCGAGCTGGCACCGCACGCGGCCCTCATCGTCCAGGTTGTGCGCGACCCGGAGCTGGCCGTAGCCGACCATCAGCTCGCCGTCCCAGACCGCCCAGGAGTCGGTCTCGGGGGTGAAGCCGGACTCTTCCAGCTCCTCAGCGAGGTCCTCGGCCTCGTAGTACTCCTCAGTGCGGTCCGCCATCGCGAGGAGGTTCGTCAGCTCGGCCCACTGCTCGACGCTGTCGGGGGTGAGGTGGCTCCAGCGCAGGCTCCTCTTCGTCGTCACCTGCTCATGGTGGCGCCTCCCGTTCGGGAGCGTCCAGTCGATTTCGCGGTTCTACGATGGGCGCATGGACCGAGCCCCCAGCGACCGACTCCTCAGCGACGACGACATCGAGGCCTATCACCGCGACGGTGTGCTCGTCGTCCGTGGCGTCCTCACCCCGGAGGAGGTCGAGACGGCGCGCGAGGCGATCGCGGACGTCCTGGCCGCGAGCGGACTGCTCACCCAGGTCGCGAGCGGCATCGACGACCCGGGCAGGTTCGTCGAGGACTTCCGGCGCTGGCAGGAGTTCCCCGCGCTCGAGCAGCTCGCCCTGCACTCGAAGACTCCTCGGTATGCCGCCGAGCTGCTCGCGCGGTTCACCGAGCCCGAGCAGGCGGTGCGGTTCTATCACGACCACATCCTCGTCAAGGAGGGCGGAACCAGGCAGCGCACGCCGTGGCACCAGGACCAGCCGTACTACAACGTCGACGGGCACGGAACGAGTGCGTGGATCCCGGTCGACCCGGTGCCGCTCGCCGGGTGCCTCGAGCTCGTCGCCGGGTCGCACGAGGGTCCCTGGAAGATGCCGCGGACCTTCCTCGACGGCAAGGCCAAGTGGTTCCCGGAGGGCAGCCTCGAGGAGCTGCCCGACATCGAGTCCGACCGGGACGCCTTCGACATCCGGGCCGCGGACCTGCAGCCGGGTGACGCGATCTTCTTCGACTTCCTCACCATCCACGGCGCTCCCGGCTTCCCGTTCCAGGGTCGTCGACGTGTGCTCTCGCTGCGCTACCTCGCCGGTGACGCCACCCATGCCCCGCGCGACTGGATCACCTCGCCGCCGTTCGACGAACTCGTCGGGGTTCTTCCCGCGGGGGTGCCGATGGAGGACCCGCTGTTCCCCGTCGTCCGCTGACGGATCGTGGTGCGCTCACCTGTCCTGCGCCTGGACCGAGCGCGGGAATAGCCCGAAGCGCAATGGGGTTGAGACTGGCCCAGCACCGACCCGAACGGAGCAGCGCGGTGGCACCACACCCCCAGGTCCAGCGACTCATCGATCTCGACCTTTCCCCGGACGTGACGGCGCACGATCCCGGCCCGCCGCCGTCCCCGGACGCGGTGCTCGCGATCCATCATGAGGCCATCCCCGCGGCGGAACTCGCCTCGTTCCTCCGGCTGGGCGACACGTCGGGCTTCGTCGTCGTCGATCTCACCGACCTTGCCGAGTTCGTGCCGGTCGAGGGTCTGGAGATCCCGGACCGGCCGCTGTACTGGCTCGAGGGAGTCGACCGTGGGGACGACCTGCAGAACTGGTCCCCGGAGGAGGTCGTCCCCGAGCTCGAGCAGCGCGGACGCTCCCCGATGACGGTCCACGAAGGCATCAGCTGGCTGCTGCAGCGACCTGAGGTGCTCGAGCCGAGCGCGTGCTTCATGACGATCGGCTCCCGCAAGCCCAAGCCGAGGGGTGCCTTCGACTCCCGCACTCCCGCGATCTGGATCAGCGGGGGCACCGGCCGCGACGGTCGCGAGAACCGGGGCGCTCCCAAGGTGGGGTGGTGCTGGTGGCGGAACCGGCATACCTGGCTGGGCTTCGGCTCGGTGACCGGCCGGGGCTGAACCACCGGGCACCGTTTCTCTCCGAGTTGTTGTATGGCGACACGCAGACGATCGGCCGCTCCGCTCTGCGTGTCGCCATACAACAACGGCAGAGACGAGCCGAGCGGGTCGCCGGCACTGGCTGCCCGGGTGCATAGGCTGGCCGTATGCCTCCTGCAGAGAACGGTTCCTGGCTGACCGACGCCGTCATCTACGAGATCTACCCGCAGTCCTTCCAGGACACGAACGGGGACGGGATCGGCGATCTGCGAGGCGTCATCGACCGGCTCGACTACATCGCCTCGCTCGGCGTCGACGCGATCTGGTTCAACCCGTGCTTCGCCTCGCCGTTCTTCGACGCTGGCTACGACGTCGCCGACTACCTGCAGATCGCACCGCGCTACGGGACGAACGACGACATGGTCGAGCTCATCGACAAGGCGCGCGAGCGGGGGATCCGGATCATCCTCGACCTCGTCGCCGGGCACACCTCGATCGAGCACGAGTGGTTCCAGGTCGAGCTGCACGCGGATGGCCCGAGTCCTGAGGGAGACCGCTACATCTGGCGTGAGGACGAACCTGCCAGCGGCTGGGCCAACGACGTCCCCGGGCAGCCGGCGTGGGTCCGCTCACCCGGGCCGCGTCAGGGCTGGTACCTCAAGAACTTCTACGACGAGCAGCCGGCGCTGAACTTCGGCTGGGTCGAGCCCGATCCCGCCCACCCGTGGCGCCAGCCGGTCGATGCCCCCGGGCCCCTGCGGAACCAGCAGGCGCTCAAGGACATCCTCGACTTCTGGCTGGGCAAGGGGGTCGCCGGGTTCCGGGTCGACATGGCGTTCTCCCTTGTCAAGGACGAGGGTCTGTTCCAGGGCTGGATCGCCTCGTCGGCAATCTGGCGCAACATCCGCGAGTGGCTGGACGAGGCATACCCCGACGCCGTTCTCATCCCCGAGGGTGAGGAGCCGCGCACAGGGGAGCGGCTCGCGTTCGACGCCGACTTCATGCTCGTCATCCACGCCCCGCACGCGAGCCTCTTCGATGACCAGTCAGCCGGGATCCTGCCGTGGCACGAGTCGCGCCGGCCGTTCTTCGGCGCGGCCGGCGAGGGGTCGACGGGGATGTTCCTCGACACCTGGGCGCTGTATCGCGAAGCCGAACCGGAGCGGAAGGTCATCATCGCCACGGCCGACCACGACTTCAACCGGCTCCGCGCCGGACGCACCCCGGAGGAGCTGCGCACGGCCTTCACGTTCCTCTTCACCTGGGGGAGCGTGCCGAGTCTGTACTTCGGTGACGAGATCGGTATGCGCTATCTGCCGGACATGCCGAACGTCGAGGGCGCGATCTGCAACCCGTCATACAACCGCGCCGGAGCCCGCACGCCGATGCAGTGGGACGCGACGGAGAACGCCGGCTTCTCGACGGCTGCGGCCGAGGACCTCTATCTGCCGATCGACCCGGACCCGGACCGGCCCACTGTCGCCGCCCAGGACGGTGTGGAGGGCTCGACGCTGTCGTTCGTGCGCGAGCTGGTGGCTCTGCGGCGGCAGCATCCGGAGCTCCAGGGGCACGCGTCGACGACGGTTGTCCACGCGGGCTATCCGTTCGCGTGGCTGCGCGGTGAGAACTACCTCGTCGTCGTCAATCCGCGGCGGGAGGCGGCAGCTATCGAGACGACGGCCGGTGCGGGGATGACCCCGATCTTCGGTTCCGGTGCCGAACTCACCGAGGGCGGTGTCGAGGTCGAGGGCTTCGGGTACGGGATCTTCGCGCGGTAGGGGCGAATCCCCGTCACAGGCTCTTGCCCAAGGCCTGGGGGAGTACCTCACCCAGCCACGCCTGACTGTCCCGGTGGCTGCGCACGTGCACGATCGGCAGGTCCGGCCGCGTCTCGAGTGCAGCCGAGATCCGTTGGCGCGTTTTGTGTCTCCTCGACCACGCCCAGCGCACGACGTGCTCCGGGTCTGAGAAGACGGTATGCAGCGGCGGCTCCAGGTTGCCGTTCCACAGCTCCTCGCTCCGGAGGCTCCGGCGCAGCGTCCGGCCGATCACCTGGCGCATCGCCGTGTGGGTCGGTAGGTCGAGCCAGACGAACAGGTCGGCCCGCTCCAGCAGCAGTGCGCGGACGCTCGAGTACTGCCACTCGGTCGTCCATGCCGGTTCAGCGGTGAATGCCTCCACGTCGGCGATGAAGGAGTCCCTCGGGGTCCAGCCCGGCCCGTGATAGAGCGCATCGATCTCGATGTGCGGCACCCGAAGGACGTCGGCGATCCGGGCGGCGAGAGTCGTCTTGCCCACCCCGGAGGTTCCCGCCACGACCACGCGGGCGGGGCGCGCCGGCAGCGGGTCGGCGGGGGAGAGGAGAGGCACCCCGGCAGTCTCCCACCGCCGCAGGCTGTCCTGGCGGGACTCACGCGTCCTAGGCTCGGACCATGCCGCAGTACCTCGCGTTCCTGCGCGCCATCAACCTCGGTGCGAAGCGGAAATTCCCCAAGGCCGACATCGTCGCCGCGACGGAGGCGGCCGGGATGACGGACGTGGAGACCCACATCAACACGGGCAACGTCTTCTTCACGAGCACACTTCGCTCACCGGCGAAGGTCCGCGCGGCACTGGAGAAGGCGTATGCGACCGACCGGGGCTTCGACGTCCCCGCCATCGTCTTCACACCAGAAGAGATCCGCGCGATCACCGAGCGAGGCACGCAGCTCCGTGCCGTGAACGAGGACGGTGCGCGGCACTACGTCCAGCTGTTCCATGAGCCGCCGCCGCAGGGGGCAGTCGCTGCTGCTCAGGCGCTCGGCCTCCCGGGGGAGGAGCTGGTGGTCGAGGGGAGGGCGGCCTACGCCCTCATGCCGGAGGTTGCCGGCTCGCGGCTGACGAACAGCAAGGAGTATGCGGCGCTCGGCCAGGGGACGGCTCGCACCATCACCGTCCTGCAGGCAATCGTCGAGAAATGGTGCTGAGCACGTCAGCCGCGACCGCTGTGAGATGACCGGCTGCGCGTGGGCGGCGGGACCTTGTTGCAGGGACGTCTGACAGTGGAAAGGCGTTCTTGAGGTTTCACCCACACCCTGTGATTCCGGGCGATAATCAGGTCAGCCAGGTCCTGCACACCGCCGACAACGCCGACCTCGCAGAGATCGCAACCGCCGCTTGATCGTGGCGCGCCAGGGTTGATGGGGTCGCTTCCGTGGTGTGGCATAGAGCCATGCCCGCTCGCGATCAGGTCCTTGCTCTCGTCCAGCCCGCCTTCCAGCCGCCCGAGCTCATGATCGAGACCGCCCGTGCTGCCGAGTCCGCGGGCATCGACGAGGTCTGGCTGTGGGAGGACTGCTTCTACTCCAGCGGCATCGCCCCCGCCGCAGCGATCCTGAGTGCGACCGAGCGGATGCGCGTCGGCATCGGCCTGCTTCCCGTGCCGCTGCGGGCCCCGTCCCTGGCTGCGATGGAGATCGCGGCGATGGCGCGGATGTTTCCGGGCAGGTTCCTCCCCGGACTCGGTCACGGCATCCTCGGCTGGATGGGCCAGGCCGGAGTCCGGGTGGAGTCACCGCTCACCCTCCTCCGCGAGCACCTCTCCGCGATCACCGCGCTGCTCGACGGTGAGGAGGTCACTGTCACTGGGCGGTACGTGCGCCTCGACGGGGTCCGGCTGGACTTCCCGCCGGAGGTGATTCCGCCGATCTACATCGGCGGTCGTGGTCCCAAGACGCTCGCCCTGGGTGGCGAGCTGGCGCACGGCCTCATCCTCGACGACGTCGCGCCGGAGGGCCGGGCCGATCCCGGTCGGGTGCGCGAGGTCATCGACCACGTGGGCGAGCACAGCGAGCTTGTTGCCTTCCTGTCCACGCCGGACGACGTCACTGCAGACCGGCTCGCGCACGAGGCCGGAACCCTGTTCGCGGCCGGGATCTCGCGAGTCGCCGCCTTTGCCGGTGGAGTGGACGGACCGCCGAGATCCGGCGATGACATCCGCCGGTTCGTCGATGTGCTCGCTGCTGCCGGTGGGTGTGGATGAGAGCGTGAGTCGGGTGTGCCGTCCACATCAGTGACAGGGTGCCTGGTCAGGCACCGAGGCGTCACTGACCCTGGGCATGGTGATCAGAAAGGTGCACCATGGAGACCATGAGCCTCATGGACGTCGGCAGCTTCACCGTCGAGGATCTCGCGATCTACCGCGAGAAGTGGCAGGACATGACCGTCCAGCTGCTCGACGGTGAGCTGGTCGTGTCCCCCAGTCCCGCGTACATGCATCAACTCGAC
>JAAYSB010000078.1 GCA_012518475.1 Intrasporangiaceae bacterium
GGCGGGGACGACGTCGGGGACGACCCGCCTGCCTGATCACACCGATCCCCCGTGGATCGAGGAAGGCCCGGACCGCGTGGAACCTCGCGGCCTGATCACGGTCCCTCAGGAGACTCCCATGGATCACGCCGCCGACCCGGACGTCCCCCTCCCCGCACGGGTAGGGCACGGATGACCAGCGTCCTGTGGCTGCGTCGCGACCTGCGTCTGGCGGACAACCCGGCCCTGCTCGCGGCGAGACGTGATGGTCCGGTGCTGCCCGTCTTCATCATCGATCCGGGCCTGTGGGCGGGCGCCGCCGTGCGTGGCGCGTGGTTGGCGCGCTCGGTTCTCTCTCTGGACGAGTCCATGAACGGTGGTCTGTGTGTCCGGATGGGCAACCCGAGGCAGGTCCTGCCGGCCCTCGCTCGTGAGGTGGGTGCGACCGGTGTCCACGTCAGCCGTGAGACCACCCCCTACGGGCGGAATCGTGATGAAGCCGTCCGGCAGCGACTCGAACGCGATGGTGTGAAGTGGAGCGAGTCCGGGACACCTTATGCCGTCGGCCCCGGTCTGGTGAGGAAGGCCGATGGAAGCCCCTACAAGGTCTTCACTCCCTTCGCCAGGGCCTGGCGTGATCATGGATGGCCGCTCCCCGCCGAGCAGGTCACTCCCATGGAGTGGGCGCAGTGTGAGAGTGAACCAGCGGCAGAGCATGACTGAACCGCCCCGGGTTCAGACTGAACCCGGGGCGGTTCAGTCGCAACCTCAGCGGACCACGGTCACGCGCCCCAACACCGCCCCATCGAGCGTCTTCCGGGGGGCGGGAGGCATCCCGACCCCCGGAAGACCGACCGACGCGCTCGTCCCTGACTTTGCGTCCGAGCAAGCCCCACCAGTCCAGCGCACCACCCAACGTTCCGACAGGAAGGAGAGAAATGTACCCATCCAAGGAGGCTCGAGAGCTTGCGATCCTCCTCCGCATCAGCCGGGAGCTCGACATCGTCGGAGACGTCAGCGCCACCGTCGAGTCCCCCTCAGAACTTCTCGCTTGGACCCTCATCCTCCACAAGCCCCAGGTTCTGGCCTGGCGCGCCACCACCTCGGGCCACCGTTACATCCAGGTCACTGCCCACCGCTCCAAGGCCCCCATCCGCGGCAACATCACCGCCATCCTCGACTGCGAGCGCCACCTGGATTTCTGGGAGGCGCTCTCATTGGCCACTCTCAACCCAGGCGACCGCCGTGGGCTCACTCCCGGGGCGCTCTCTGACGGATGGGCTCTCATGCCACTCGCCCCGGAAGCCTCCGGTCAACAGGCACCACCCCAGCCTCCTCCCCCACGGAAATGACCTGATCGAGCGCCCTGCTCAGCCCGATCTGCCGGCCCGACTACCGCGCACGTCTGGCGCTGTCAGGGTGTCTCGTCCGTCGGAGGTGTTGCTGCTGCAGAGGAGAAGCTGGCGACGCCATACCCACGAGACCGCCTACTGGATCCAGCAGAGGCAGAAGGGGTGACCGGCAGGGTCGGCGTAGACCTGGAAGCTGTCGGGCTCGTCGTTGTCCGCCGCGGCTTAGAGCAGTCGGGCTCCCAGCGACATGACTTCGTCATGTGCTGCGTCGATGTCCGTGACCCACAGATCCAGGTGGACCTGTTGAGGTGCTCCGACCGGCCACTGCGGCGGGATATGGCCCGGTGCCAACTGGACTCCGACGCGCGGGCTGCCGTCCACAACCACCATGTGCCAGTCGTCCTCGGACTCGACGGTCCCGCCGAGCACTCCGGCCCAGAACGTGCTCTCGGCGGTCAGATCGGCGGCATCGAACACCACGACCTGAGACGTGATCTTCATGGCCCCAGCCTCGCACGAACCCTCCGGGAGGGTCCACAGCGCCGACCGGGGATACCCTGTGTGGGTGGCCTTGCCGGTGTGGTTCCAACGGGTCGAGAACGCCGCTGTCGCAGCACTCGTCGTCGTCGCCTTCGTCCAGCTGGGTTTCGCCTGGTGGTGGCTCCCGGCCGTCTTCCTGCTGTGGGATCTGTCCATGCTCGGTTATCTCGCCTCACCCAGAGTCGGAGCGATCACATACAACCTCGGCCACGGCTACCTCGGTCCAGCCCTGCTGCTGGGTTTGGCCTGGGTCAGCGACGCTCGCTGGCCGGCATTCGTCGGGCTGACATGGGCGTTCCACATCGCCGTCGACCGCCTTCTCGGATACGGCCTGAAGTTCACCGACCGGTTCAGTCACACCCACCTCGGGGAGATCGGCCAGAGGCGGCACGGGGCACCTGCGACCTGACTACGCGATACCCGCCTCGAGGCATCGCGGATGTGCGAAGGAGCCACGTGCCGGCCGGGTTCTCGATCAAGTCGCCGTCGGCGCGCCGAACGATGCACGTTCTCTGCAGCCACGATCAGAGGCCCTCGATACTGCGGTTTCGCAGTCCAGAGGGCCTCTCGGTGACGCTCCCCCGGTTGGACTCGAACCAACAACCCTTCGATTAACAGTCGAATGCTCTGCCAATTGAGCTACGGGGGAATGGCAGGGATGACAGTAGCAAACAGACTGCACTGGCACCGAATCGGCACGGTAGTCGGTCGGGTCGGCGGGACCGACGGGTGCCGCCATCGGGGCACGCAACGGTCCCACGAGTCCGGGCCGCGTCGGCTCAGGCCAGGCCCACCTGCTCCCGGAGCGCCTTGCGGGCCACCTGGACCCGCTGCTTGACGCCGGGCTCGGCGAGGCGCACTCCCTTGCCGAGGATGACCTGGTCGAGCAGCCGGTCCGCAGCGAGGTTCTTGCGGATGACGAGACGCACGTTGCGACCGCCTCCGAGCTCGAGGGACTCGGCGATGACCACCGAGGCCTGGACGCGCTCCCGGAAGGCCTGGAGGAAGGGCCGGTGACCATCGACCCGCAGGGCGAGGTCGGGCGCCCGGTCGACCCAGGTCACGGTGAGGACGTCGGCCTCGTTGTCGTAGGAGCCGCTGTCGACGAGGTGCCACGGCCTGTCGAGGAGAAGGTCCCCACCTGCGAGGACGAGGAGCCGGTGGGTCGTCGCGACGAGCACCTGCCCGTCCTCATCCAGGCACGACGCGAGCACGCTCTCACCCCTGCCCAGGTCGAGGCTCGTGTCCTTGAGGGGATCGGCATCCCGCCGGCCGAACAGTCCCATCTATCGTCCCGCCATCTCTTCGCGAAGGGTCGCGAGCTTGCGCTGCAGGTCCTGCAGCTCGGAGTACAGCGCCCGGGTCTGCGTCGGGTCGCTCTGGTCGCCGCCGTCGAGCTGGCGCACCTGGACCATGAGGTTGGCGATGGTCCGGGTCAGGGCCACCTCGTGCACCCGCTGCAGCAGCGCCTCGACATAGCGTCGCTCGGGCCGTCCGGTGCTCTCGTCCCGAGTCGCCGGCAGGTCGGCGACGGACAGCTCAGCGAGCAGGTCGTGCAGGGACAGCGGCGTCGTCGAGCGCAGCTGCTCGATCCAGGCCGTCAGCGGCCGCGCCGGGTCGTACTGCGCCGCCCGCAGCCCCTCGAAGATCACCCGGTGGGCCGGCGCAGAGAATCCGTCCATCGGGATCGCGTCCACCGCCGACGGGTCGACCATGTCGGGGTACTGGATGAGCACCTGGAGCAGCTGCCGCTCGGCGTGGACGAGGGGATCACGAAGGTCCGGCAGTGCATACATCGCCTGGGTGCTCGGCTGGTTGCCGCCCGGGTTGGGGTATGCGTCGCTCCCCTGACCGGCTCGCCTCGCCTGGTCCTGGAAGGACTCGGTGGGTCGTGGTGCGCGCGCTGCGCGCGCCACCTCGGCCTGCATCTGCTCGATGCCCATGCCGAGCCAGCCGGCCACCTCACGGGTGTACTCGGGTCTCAGGGCCGGGTCGCGGACCGTCGCGACGATCGGGGCGACTGCGCGCGAGGCGGCCACCCTGCCCTCCGGCGTGGACAGGTCGAACCTCGCCAGGATGGTGCGGGCGGCGAACTCGAACATCGGGGTGGCGTCGGCGACGAGGGCGGCCAGCGCGGCGTCGCCCTTGGCCTTGCGCAGGTCACAGGGGTCCATGCCGTCGGGGGCCACGGCGACATACGACTGCGCGGCCCAGCGCTGGTCCTCGGCGAAGACCTTCAGGGCTGCCTTCTGACCCGCGGCGTCACCGTCGAAGGTGAAGACCACCTTGGCCGGGGCCTGGTCGCTCTCGTCGCGGATGATCCGGCGGAGCAGCTTGATGTGGTCGACGGTGAAGGAGGTGCCACAGGCCGCGACCGCTGTCGTCACCCCGGCCAGGTGCATGGCCATGACGTCGGTGTACCCCTCGACGATGACGGCCTGACGCTCGGTGCTCATCGGCTTGCGGGCGAGGTCGAGGCCATAGAGGACCTGGGACTTCTTGTAGATCGGGGTCTCGGTGGTGTTGAGGTACTTCGCCTCCATGCGGTCGTCGTCGAAGAGCCGCCGGGCGCCGAAGCCGACGGTGTCACCCGCGGCGTTGCGGATCGGCCAGACGAGTCGTCCCCGGAACCGGTCGTAGAGGCCGCGCTGCCCCCGTCCGGCCAGGCCCGAGGTGACCAGCTCCTCCTCGGTGAACGTGCGCGAGCGCAGGTGGTCGCTCAGCTCGGAGAACCCCATCGGCGCGAAGCCGACACCGAAGTGGGCGGCGTCCTCCCCCGTGAAGTCCCGTGCCCGGAGGAAGTCGCGCGCACCCCGGGCACGCTGGTTGCCCGGCTCGCGGAGCCGCTCCTCGTAGAACTCCTGAGCCACCCGGTGGGCCTCGATGAGGCGGGTCCGCCCGGAGAGGTTCATACCCTGCCGGTCGCCACCGCTGCCTTCAGTGCGCCGCAGCTCCATCCCGAGCTTCGTCGCGAGGCGTTCGACGGCATCGGTGAACGTGAGGTGCTCGACCTTCATGAGGAAGGAGATGACGTCTCCGCCCTCGTCACAGCCGAAGCACTTGTAGGTCCCCATCGACGGCCGGATGGTGAAGGAGGGGGTCTTCTCGTCGTGGAACGGGCACAGGCCCTTGAGCGAGCCCACCCCGGCCGGGCGGAGGGTGACGTGCTCGCGCACGACATCCTCGATCGAGGAGCGTTCCTTGACCGCCTCGATGTCGTCGGGATGGATCAGACCTGGCACCCCCGCAGTCTATGTATGTCCGAGCCCGGTGGTCGGGGACAGATCCACAGCGCTCAGGACCACTGCGCGTGCAGGGCCAGCGCCCTGGTGTCGCTGAGCGAGGCGACCTGGTCGATGATGACGCGTCGGGCTGCGGCATCGGAGCCGGCGTTGGTCCAGTCGGCGCGCAGGTCCGGGTCGAGCCTGTTCTCGGGGCTGTCCTCGAACATCGTGACGAGATCGCCGATGACACCCCGTTCACGTTCCATGATCGCGACCCGCTCGTCGGCGTACATGACGAAGTGGGCGGCCACAGCCTTGAGGACGGCGCACTCGGCGCGTGTCTCCATCGGCACGATGAGCTCGGCGTTGTGCCGCACGAGGTCGCCGTCGCCGTGCGCCTCCAGAGTGGCGTTCTCGACGGCGAGGACGAACCGGCCGATGAGGCGCGAGGTCATGTCCTTGAGCACTGCCCGGTCGGCGCGGGTTCCGCTGTAGCGCTCAGGGACTGCCCCCGAGGCGAGCACCCGCTCGAGGGCCGCGCCGAGGTCGTCCCCGGTGAGGTCGGTCGCATAGACCCCCACCGCCACCGCGACGACTCCCCCGACGTCGATGCTGTCCCGCAGCCGGCGCGGGTCGAGACGACCGGAGGCGATGGCGTCCTCGACGTCGTGGACCGAGTAGGCGACGTCGTCGGACCAGTCCATGACCTCCGCCTCGAGCGAGCGCTGCCCGGGGTCGACGCCCTGGCGGAACCAGTCGAAGACCGCCAGGTCGTCCTCATAGACGCCGAACTTGTGCGTCCCACCGGGCCCCTCACCGCGGCGCCACGGGTACTTCGTCGCGGCGTCGAGGCTGGCCCGGGTGAGGTTGAGACCCGCCGGGGTCCCGTCGGCATGGGCCCGCTTGGGCTCGAGCCGGGTGAGGATGCGCAGTGTCTGGGCATTGCCCTCGAAACCCCCGATGTCGGTCGCGAGCGCGTCGAGCGCCGTCTCGCCGTTGTGACCGAAGGGCGGGTGGCCGAGGTCATGGGCCAGGCAGGCCGTGTCGACGACGTCGGCGGAGCAGCCGAGAGCCGCTCCGAACTCCCGGCCGATCTGGGCGACCTCGAGGGAGTGGGTCAGCCGGTTGCGGATGAAGTCGTCGGTGCTCGGCTGCAGGACCTGGGTCTTCGAGGAGAGCCTGCGCAGTGAGGCCGAGTGGATGAGGCGGGCCCGGTCCCGGGCGAAGTCGTCCCGATCGGCGCGCTTGGTCGCAGGATCCTCGGCGACCCAGCGCTCGCGGTCATGATCGGAATAGCTCACGAGATGAAGCCTAGTGAGCCGCTCCGACAGCCTTCATCGACGTTGCGCCGCTCAGATGTCCTGGAGCCCCGCCGGATCGGAGACGTGGCGAGGCGTCAGGCGCGGTGGCGTCCGGCATACCCCCGCGTCGTCCCTCCGGGACGGTGCCGTCCGGCGTAGGCGGGAGCGGGGATGAGGGCGGTGAACAGGGCGCGCAGCCATGACGTGCGCATGCCGCGGTGGCGACCGGCGGGATACCGCGGCACGGGCCGATCCGCGCGGGGGCGCGGCAAGGAGAAGTCCCGAGCCCGTAGCCCGGGCGCGGCGACCGTGTCCCACGACGGTGCGAGAGCCATGGGACAAGAGTGGCGGACGGGAGTGCTGAGGCGTGGGATGCGCGTGTGCTCGGCGTGGCGTTCCGCCGGCGAGGGCAGGCTCGCGGGGGGTCAGCCGCCGGAGACGGACAGCTCGGCCGCGGCGAGCCTGGCTCGCGTGGCGTCGTCGAGGCCCTGCGAACGCAGCCAGCCGTCCGGCAGCGCCACAACGCGTGAGGAGCCTGCCCGGCCGCGCTGACCCTCCGCCGCCTCCCCCGGCCACGGCAGGGTCGGGTCAAGGGTCGCGATGAGCTCGTCGAGGGCCGCGAGGGAGTCGACCAGTGCGAGGCTGCTGCGGACGTGGGACCCGGCGGGGAAGCCCTTGAGGTACCAGGCGATGTGCTTGCGGATGTCGCGGCAGGCGCGGAACTCGTCGCCATAGAAGTCGGCGAGATAGGCGGTGTGCCGGCGCAGCACGGCCGTGACCTCGCCGAGGGTGGGCTCGACCCGCACCGCACGCCCGGCAAAGGCAGCAGCAAGATCGGTGAACAGCCACGGCCGGCCCAGGCAGCCACGCCCGACGACGACTCCGTCGCAGCCGGTCTGGCGGACCATCTCGAGAGCGTCCTCGGCGGACCAGATGTCGCCGTTGCCGAGAACCGGCACGCTCCTCACGGTCTCCTTGAGCCGGGCGATGGCGGACCAGTCCGCGACTCCGCTGTAGGCCTGGGCAGCAGTCCGGGCGTGCAGCGCGACCGCTGCGGCCCCGACCTCCTCCGCGGCCTTGCCTGCGGCGAGGTAGGTGAGGTGGTCGTCGTCGATGCCCTTGCGCATCTTCACGGTCACCGGCACGTCATACGGTGCGGCCTCGCGGACCGCCGAGGCGACGATGTCCCGGAAGAGCTCGTGCTTCCACGGCAGGGCCGCTCCCCCGCCCTTGCGGGTCACCTTGGGGACCGGGCAGCCGAAGTTGAGGTCGATGTGGTCGGCCCGGTCCTCGGTCACGAGGATGCGCACGGCGGCGGCCGTCGTCGCGGGGTCGACCCCATACAGCTGGATCGAGCGCGGCGACTCCTCCGGGTCGTGCTCGATGAGCCGCATCGTCTCGGGGGACCGCTCGACCAGGGCCCGGGTCGTGATCATCTCCGAGACGTAGAGCGAGCTCGCTCCCGAGGCACCCTCCGCTCCGTACTCGCGGCAGAGTCGCCGGAACGCCCGGTTCGTGATGCCCGCCATCGGGGCGAGGACGACCGGGGACTCGATCGTGTGCCGGCCGATCTGAAGGGGCGGCAGCACGGCGGTCGCCGAGGAGGTGGATACAGACATGACCACACCAGTGTCCCCCATCCGGAAGACCCCGACCGAATCCTCCACGGTGCACAGAGCAGAGCGGCGACGCCGCCCCGGCATAGACTCCCGGCGTGAACTACGGAGCCATCCTCGTCGCTGCCGGCGTCGTCTTCCTCGCCGAGCTCGGCGACAAGAGCCAGCTCATGGCCCTTGCCCTTGCCGCCAAGCACAAGGCGCGGGACGTCTTCGTCGGGATGTTCTTCGCGATCCTCCTCATGTTCGCCCTTGCCGTGGGAGCCGGTGCGCTGCTGGGCAACTGGCTCGACGCATACAGCAACTGGGTCGCGATCGTCGCCGGTCTGATCTTCCTCGCCTTCGCCGCCTGGACGCTGCGCGCGGACGACGACGATGACGACGGTGAGCTGGACGACATGGACCGGATCCCGGCATCGGCCACGGCCCGGACGGTGATGATGGGCTCGTTCACGGCCTTCGTCGTGGCCGAGCTCGGCGACAAGACCCAGCTCGCGAGCGCGACCCTCGCCGTGCGCGAGGGCTTCTGGCCGGTCTATATCGGGTCGGTCATCGGTGAGATCGCCGCCATCGGTCTGGCCATCATCATCGGTGCCCTCATGGGCAAGCACCTGCCCGAGCGACTCATCCGCTACGGCGCAGCCGCGCTGTTCGTCCTGTTCGGCATCATCATGATCGTGCAGGGCATCCGTGGCTGAGTCGGCGCTCATCTCCGCGGCCGAGCTGGCCGAGATCGTCGGCGACGTCGTCGTCCTCGACGTCCAGTACACCCTCGACGGCCAGGGTGCGGATCTGTATGCGTCACGCCACCTTCCCGGCGCCCCGCACCTCGACCTGGACACCGTCCTCGCCGATCCGGCCGGTGACCGGGGGCGGCACCCGATGCCGTCCGTCGAACGCCTCCAGCACGGACTGCGCGCTCTGGGCCTGCACGACGACTCGGCCGTCATCGTCTACGACCAGGGCCCCTCGCTCGGCGCCGCCCGCGCCTGGTGCGTCCTGCGGTGGGCCGGCCTGACCGACGTGCGGGTCCTCGACGGCGGACTCGCCGCCTGGGTGCGCGCCGGGCTGCCCGTCGAGACCTCGTCCGCCGCCTCCCCCGCTCCCTCCTCCC
>JAAYSB010000079.1 GCA_012518475.1 Intrasporangiaceae bacterium
CGAAGGCATGTCCCATCGCCATCGTGCCTCCGTTGGGGTTGAGCTGTCCCGGCTGCAGCCCCAGGTCTTCGCGGAAGGTGAGACACAGTGAGGAGAAGGCCTCGGCGAACTCGAAGACATCGATCTCCTCGGGCTGCAGACCGGCTCTGCGCAGCACCTTCTCCACGGCCGTCTGACCGGCGGTGAGCATGATGACCGGGTCCACAGCGGCGCTGGCGGCGGCGAGCACCCGGGCCCGAGGCCGCAGACCGGCGGCCGCAGCCCCCTCACGGCTGGCCAGCACGAGAAGCGCCGTCGCATCAGCCATGGCCGGAGAGGTGCCGACCGTGTGGAGGTGCTCGATCCGGTCCACGATCGGGTTGGCCGCGAGGGCGATGGCGTCCTGACCGGACTCCCCCAGCCCTGCGAAAGCAGGAGGTAGAGCGGCGAGGGACTCGAGAGTGGTCTCAGGACGGATGTTCTCGTCACTGGCCAGTCCCGGCTCTCCGTCCGGTCCGGCAGGTCGGACCACGCTGCGGTCGAAGGCTCCCCGCGCCCAGGCTGCCGCGGCCTTACTGTGGGTGCCCACCGCATACATCTCGAGCTCGGCACGGGTATGCCCCGCGATCGTCGCGCAGAGATCGGCGGCGATCCCCATGTGGACCGAGCCGACGTCCTGGATCGTCCGTGGATCGGTCCAGAGCGGCCCGCCGTCACTGAAGATCGGGACCCGGGAGACGGACTCGACACCACCGGCCACCGCCACATCGAGGTCGCCGGACCGCAGCCGGGCTGCCGTCGAGGTGACCGCGTCGATCCCCGAGGCGCAGAAGCGGTTGACCATGACACCACCTGCGCCGCTTCCCCAGCCGGCCAGGAGAGCGGCGGTCCGGGCGGTGTTGGCGCCCTGCTCGCCGATCTGGCTCGCGCAGCCCAGGGCGACGTCCTCGACCGCGGCAGGGTCCAGCCCGGTGCGTTCGGGCAGGGCTCGCATGAGGTGGACGACGAGGTCGGTCGCGCTCAGATGCGCCAGACCCCCCCGCGGGGTCGCCTTGCCTCGCGGTGTCCGGACGAAGTCGGTGACGACAACCTCTCGCATGACCTTCCGTTCTCCTCTACTCTGATAACTGAAGTATGCCGGATCCGGCGATGGCCGGCGAGCAGGGTGAGAGGACGCGCATGACCACAGGGATCTGGGTACTCGGCGGCTACCAGAGCGACTTCGCGAGGAACCTCCCCCGGGAGGGCGTCGGCATGGACGGCCTCGTCGCCGAGGTCGTCGACGGCACCCTCGCCTCGGCCGGCATCGACGGCACAGCGGTCGAGACGATCCACGTCGGCAACGCCTTCGGTCAGCTCTTCACGGGGCAGGGCCACCTCGGCGCCATGCCCGCCACGGTCCATGACGCACTGTGGGGAACCCCGTCCGCGCGGCACGAGGCGGCCTGTGCCTCGGGCAGCATCGGCGTGCTCGCCGCCATGAACGAGCTCGGCTCGGGTGCCTACGGCTGCGCCCTCGTCCTCGGGGTCGAGATCGAGAAGACCCAGTCGAGCGACGCCGCCGCCCGCACCCTCGCCGCGGCGTCCTGGGTCGGTCACGAGGCGGACGGGGTGAGCTATGTCTGGCCGTACACCTTCGCCCGGGTCGCCGAGGAGTATGCGGCGCGCTACGGCCTCGACGAGGTTCACCTGAGAGCGATCTCGGCGACGAATCTCGCTGCGGCCAAGCGCAACCCGAAGGCACAGACCCGGGACTGGTCGATCCCGGAGGACCTCGATGACCCGTCGGCGAACCCGGTCATCGACGGCCCGGTCCGCCGCTTCGACTGCTCCCAGGTCACCGATGGCGGCGCCGGTGTCGTGCTCGTCTCGGACGCCTGGCTGCGGGACCACCCCGGAGTGCGACCGATCGCCCGGATCGAGGGCTGGGGACACACCACCGTCGGACTGCCGCTCGCGCCGAAGCTCGCGCGCTCCGCGGACGACCCCTTTGTCATGCCGCACGTGCGCAAGGCCGCCCTCGACGCCTTCGACCGCGCCGGCACCGATCTCGACGGCATCGACGGCTTCGAGGTCCACGACTGCTTCGCCCCGAGCGAGTACCTCGCGATCGACCACCTCGGACTCACCGGCCCAGGCGAGTCGTGGAAGGCCGTCGAGAACGGCGACATCGCCCTGGGCGGATCCTTCCCGATCAACCCGAGCGGCGGACTCATCGGCGGCGGCCACCCGGTCGGCGCGACCGGGGTGCGCATGCTCGTCGACGCCTCCCTCCAGGTGAGCGGCGACGCCGGGGAGAACCAGGTCGAGGGCGCCGAGCGATTCGGCACCCTCAACATCGGCGGCAGCACCGCCACCGTCGTCAGCCTCGTCGTCGGAGCCACCCCCGACAGCTGATCCACAGCGCTGAGCCAGCAGACACCCCAGCAGCAGACCCGTCCCAGCAGACAAGGACACCCATGGACACCGAACTCGTCGGCCGCATGCTCTCCACCCTCCCCGAGGAGGACGACCACCCGTATCGCACCGGACCCTGGCGCCCCCAGACGGCGGAGTGGGACGCCCCCGAGGTCGAGGTGGTCAGCGGCACGATCCCCCGCGACCTCGACGGGATCTATCTGCGCAACACCGAGAACCCCCTCCACCCGGCGATCAAGATCTATCACCCGTTCGACGGCGACGGGATGATCCACCTCATCGGCTTCCGTGACGGGACCGCGTTCTATCGCAACCGGTTCATCCGCACCGACGGCCTGCTCGCCGAGCAGGAGGCCGGTCGGTCGCTGTGGGCCGGCACCTCCGAGCCGCCCGCACTGTCCACCCGCGAGGACAGCTGGGGCGCCCGCGGCGGGATGAAGGACCCGTCGAGCACCGACGTCGTCGTCCACCGCGGCACCGCGCTCACGAGCTTCTACATGTGCGGCGACCTGTACCGCCTCGACCCCCGGACCGGTGAGACGCTCGGCAAGGAGACCTTCGGCGGGCAGTTCCCCGTCGACGGGGTCTCCGCCCACCCGAAGGTCGACGAGCACACCGGCGAGATGCTCTTCTTCAACTACGGCCGCACCGCGCCCTACATGCACTACGGCGTCGTCGGTGCGGACGGCGCCCTCGAGCACTTCATCGACGTCCCCCTGCCCGGGCCGCGGATGCCGCACGACATGGCCTTCACCGAGAACTACGTCATCCTCAACGACTTCCCGCTCTTCTGGGACGCCGACCTCATGACCAAGGGCGTCTTCGCCCCGCGGCTGCACCGCGACCTGCCGTCCCGATTCGCCGTCATCCCCCGCCGCGGCACGACCGAGGACATCCGGTGGTTCGACGCCGCGCCGACCTACGCCCTCCACTTCGTCAACGCCTACGAGGACGGCGAGACGATCGTCATGGACGGCTTCTTCCAGGGCCAGCCCGAGCCGAGCGGCGAGGGCATCACCGACAAGTGGCTACGCGCCTTCCGGCACCTCTCCCTCGACATGATGGAGACCCGCCTGCACCGCTGGCGGTTCGATCTGCGGACGGGGAAGACGACAGAAGAGCGCCTTTCCGACAGCTTCACCGAGTTCGGGATGATGAACCCGCTCACGACCGGACGCCAGTACCGGTATGCCTACGCCGCCACCGCGATTCCCGGCCGGTTCCTCTTCGACGGACTGGTCAAGCATGATGTCGTCGCCGGCACCGAGGAGCGAGTTCCCTTCGGGGACGGCGTCTTCGGCAGTGAGACGGCGATGGCGCCGCGCGTCGGCAGCACCGGCGAGGACGACGGATACCTCATCACCTTCGTCACCGACATGAACCAGGACGCCTCCTTCTGCCACGTCTACTCGGCGCAGGATCCCGCTGACGGCCCGGTCTGCGTGCTACGACTCCCCGAGCGGATCAGCAGCGGAACGCACTCGACGTGGGTCGCCGGCTCCGAGCTGCGCCGCTGGGACACGGCCGACGACCCCGCGAGCGCGGTCGGACTCTGAGCCGCACCCAGCCGTGACCACCTCGACCCTGGGCCGGCCGAACGCGCTGGCCAACGGCCTGCGCATCCTCGGCGACGAGTGGGCGATGCTCATCATCCAGCGCGGGATCCTCGGCGACCGGCGCTACACCGAGTTCAAGGACGCCCTGGGCATCAGTGACGCCGTCCTCACCCAGCGGCTCCGCGAGCTGGCGGACCTCGGAGTACTGCGGCCGGTCGGCGACTCGTCCGGCCGGACCACCGCATACCCCATCGGCATCATCGGCCGGGACCTCTGGCAGGTCCTCCTCATGATCTGGGACTGGGAGCAGGCGTGGAGCACTGCGAGCCCGCCGCTGCCGGCGATGCGGCACCGTTCGTGCGGTGCAGTGTTTCGGCCCATGCTGTCCTGCGGATCGTGCGAGCTGCCGTGCAGCACATCCGATCTCATCGTCCGTTGGGGACCGGAGGGCGGCTGGGACCGGTCCATTCCACGGGGGGGACGACGGCGACGCGGGAGCGGGCCCGGGCTGTTCCCCGCGACGATGGGGGTCGTCGGCAACCACTGGTCGCTGGCCGTGCTGGTGGCGGCCCTCTGGGGGACGCGGCGCTACGGCGACTTCCAGAGCACGCTGTCGATGAGCCCGGCGATCCTCAGCGAGCGGCTGCGCACACTCGTCGCTGCGGGCTTCCTCGCCGAGCACCCCTCGGAGCAGCGGACGGACTGGCTGGAGTACCGTCCCACCGCCAGAGGCACCGCGCTGCTGCCGGTGTTCGCGCTCATGGTCACGTGGGCCGAGCGCTGGTTCGGTCGGTCTGACTCCCCCAGCGTGCTGCTCCAGCATCACACCTGCGGTGAGTCCCTCCGGCCGCAGCTACTCTGCGACCGCTGCCGCGAGCCTGTGTTCGGCGCCGATGTTCTCGTCGCGGAATCCGAGATGTGGCAAACCAATTCGATACAGCCGCACCACTCACAGCAGTAGCAGCCAACAACCTGTCGAAGCGCGGCGGTCTGGGGTGAGGACGACATAGGCGGTCAGCGGCCCCGAAGTCGGCGCCAGACCCGCCCTCGACTCGGACCGGCGAGAACTTTGGCAACGTCACGGCCGTCGCGGACCACCCGGCGCCAGTCGCCGTTCAGGCCGTCGACGATGGCCTGGACCATCTCGGGAGTGAGGCCCTGCTGCATCATGATCCGCGGCGTGACCTCGAGCGCGAGGTCATGGGGATCCCCGGCGAGGACGGTGCCGTCCGTCCCGGAACGGC
>JAAYSB010000080.1 GCA_012518475.1 Intrasporangiaceae bacterium
AGTCCCCGGGGCTATGAGCAACGTCGACCTGGCACGGTGGCAGTTCGCCATCACCACCGTCTATCACTTCCTCTTCGTGCCGATCACGATCGGCCTGTCGGCGATCGTCGCGTACTACCACACGCGCTACGTCCGCAAGAAGAACCCGGACGACATGCGGCTGACGAAGTTCTTCGGCAAGCTCTTCATCATCAACTTCGCCCTCGGGCTCGTCACCGGCATCGTCCAGGAGTTCCAGTTCGGGATGAACTGGTCGGACTACAGCCGCTTCGTCGGTGACATCTTCGGTGCGCCGCTCGCCTTCGAGGCGCTGCTCGCGTTCTTCCTCGAGTCGACGTTCCTCGGCCTGTGGATCTTCGGCTGGGGACGCATCCCGGAGAAGCTGCACGCGGCGACGATGTGGATCGTCCACATCGGCACGGTGCTGTCCGCATACTTCATCCTCGCGGCGAACTCGTTCATGCAGAACCCGGTCGGCTACCGGTTCAACGAGGAGACCGGCCGCGCCGAGATGGCCGACTTCATCGCGGTGCTGACGAACAAGGTCCAGCTCGTGACCTTCCCGCACGTCATCACCTCGGCCTACATGGTCGGTGGCGCGTTCATCATGGGTGTCGCGATCTATCGGATGCTCAAGAACGACCCCACGACCGACCAGCAGATGTGGCGCAAGTCGGCCCGCTTCGGCGCGATCATCACCCTCGTCGCCTCGCTCGGCGTCATCGTCTCCGGTGACTTCCAGGGCAAGATCATGACCGAGGTGCAGCCCATGAAGATGGCTGCGGCCGAGGCCCTCTACGAGACCGAGTCCGGCGCACCGTTCTCCGTGCTCTCGATCGGCAAGCTCGACGGCTCCGAGGCCACCGACATCATCGCCATCCCCGGCCTGCTCTCCTTCCTCGGCACCGGCTCCTTCGACGGCGAGGTCCAGGGCATCAACGAGCTGCGCGAGCTCTACATCGAGGAGTACGGCGGCAACCCCGACACGATCGTCTACGACGAGACCTTCACCCCGATCATCCCGCTGACCTACTGGTCCTTCCGGTTCATGATGGGCCTCGGCTTCTTCGCCATGGGTGCCTCGGCGCTCCTGCTGTGGGCCACCCGCAAGGGCCGGACGGTCTCGGACCGCAAGTGGCTCTGGGTCGCGGTCCTCACCCCGCTCGCGCCGCTCTTCGCGAACAGCTGGGGCTGGATCTTCACCGAGATCGGCCGCCAGCCGTGGATCGTCCACGAGCTCATGACAGTGCAGTCGGGTGTCTCCCCGTCCGTCTCGGCCGGCGAGGTCTGGTTCTCGATGATCGTCTACACCCTCCTCTATGCCGCTCTCGCCGTCGTCGAGGTCAAGCTCCTCCTCACGTACATCCGCAAGGGTCCCGAGGACTACGAGGAGCACCGCGCGTCGGTCGACGACGACAACGACAAACTGGCCTTCGCCTACTGATCCGGAAAAGGACTGATACGTCATGGATCTCGCAGTTTTCTGGTTCATCATCATCGCGGTCCTCTGGATCGGCTTCCTTGCCCTCGAGGGCTTCGACTTCGGCGTCGGCATGCTCCTGCCGATCCTCGGCCGCAAGGGCGGGCTCAGCGGCAGCGACGCCGCCGTCACGCCGGAGAAGGCGGAGAGGCGCCGCCGGGTGCTCCTCACGACCATCGGCCCCCACTGGGACGGCAACGAGGTCTGGCTACTCACCGCTGGTGGCGCGACCTTCGCAGCGTTCCCGCACTGGTACGCCACGATGTTCAGCGCCTTCTACCTACCGCTGCTCCTCGTCCTCGTCGCGCTCATCGTCCGCAACATGGGCTTCGAGTACCGCCACAAGCGGGACAACGACCAGTGGCGCCGCAACTGGGACTGGGCCATCATCGGCGGCTCGATCGCGACCCCGCTGCTCATCGGTGTGGCCCTGACCAACGTCGTGCGCGGCGTGCCGCTCGAGCTGCCAGAGGGAGCCGCTCCGGGCGCGGCTGAGTTCACCGGAAACCTGTTCACCCTGCTCAACCCGATGAGCGTGCTCGGTGGCCTGGTCTTCGTCGCGCTCAGCCTCACCCACGGTGCGTTCTTCGTCGCGCTCAAGACCGAGGGCGGCATCCGCAGCGAGGCCCGTCAGATCGGCACGCAAGCCGGTCTCGTCACCGCGGTTCTCGCCGTGATTCTCCTGCTCTGGCTTGGCCTGAGCCAGGGCAGCGTGTGGTCGTGGATCACGACCGCCATCGCGGCCGTCGCGCTCCTCGCGTCGCTGTGGTTCAACCTGAAGAACAAGGAGGGCGCGGCCTTCACCGGCACCTTCCTCACCTGGTCGTTCGCGGTGGTCACGTACTTCCTCATGCTCTTCCCGAACGTCATGCCCTCCTCGACGAGCGAGGCCGGCACGCTGACGATCGAGAACGCCGCGAGCTCGCCACTGACGCTGAAGATCATGACCGGTGCGGCGCTCGTGTTCACCCCGATCGTCATCGGCTACACGGTGTGGACGTACTGGGTGTTCCGCAAGCGGCTCTCCACCGCCCACATCCCCGACCCGGTCAAGGTCAGCTGAGCTGACTCTGCTCTCTGATTGGAGATGAAGCCCTTCGACCCCCGGCTGCTGCGCCTCGTCCCCGCCACGCGTGGACCGGTCGCGGCGCTGGGGGTCGTCGGCATTCTCCAGGGGATCGCCACCATCGCCGTGGCGTTCGTCCTGACCCGGGTCGTCGTCGAGGTCGTCGACAGCGGCTCGGTCGACCCGACCGACCTCACCGTCGTCGCGGCGTGGCTCATCGGACTGTTCACCGTGCGCGCCGCGCTGTCCGCGGCTGCCGAGCAGATCCAGGCCTGGGCCGGGGTGCGGATCGCCTCGGCACTGCGCACCCGGCTCATCGACCACTGGCTGCGCACGCCGGTCGACACCCACCCTGCCCCGGCGGCCGCGAGCACCCTTGCCGCGCAGGGCTGCACGGCCGTAGAGCCGTATGCCTCCCGCTTCCTCCCGAGTCTCATCCACGCCGCAGTCGTGCCCGCGCTGGCGATCGCCGCCATCCTCGTCGTCGACTGGACCTCGGCGATCATCGTCATCCTCACCGTGCCGCTGCTCCCCCTGTTCGCGGCCCTCATCGGCGAGAAGACCGCCGAGGACACCGGCCGCCGCTGGCGAGCGCTCGAGTCCCTTGCCGGACACTTCCTCGACGTCATGCGGGGACTGCCTACCCTCGTCGCCTACGGCCGCGGCGAGAAGCAGGTCGACACGATCCGCACCGTGAGCGAGCGTCACCGCCGGGCCACGATGCGCACCCTTCGGCTCGCATTCATGAGCTCGGCCGCCCTCGAGCTGCTCGCCTCGATCTCGGTCGCGATCGTCGCCGTGTGGTGCGGCATCCGCCTCGCCCAAGGCCGGATGGACCTCACCCCCGCCCTCCTCGCGATCCTTCTCGCGCCCGAGGCCTACTGGCCGATCCGCCGCGTCGGCCAGGAGTTCCACAACGCCGCCGACGGGGCCGAGGCCATCTCCGCAATCACGACCGCCCTCGAGCCCGCCTCACCTTTCCCGCCCAGAGCGGG
>JAAYSB010000081.1 GCA_012518475.1 Intrasporangiaceae bacterium
CGAACGGGTCCCTCGAGCGGTCACGCCGGCTCCGCGCCGTCCACCGCGGGGTGGACTCGGCCAGCGCTCCGGCAAGCCGGGCGATGTCGTCCGGATAGACCCGGCAGCAGCCGCCGATGAGCTTGGCGCCAGCGCGTTTCCACCCGCCGACCATGGGTAGGTCGAACTTGGACTCGCCTTCCCAGACCCGCTCCTCCGCGTTCCACGTCTGGCCTGAGTTGGGGTATGCGAGGAGCGGCTTCGTCGTCACGTCCCGGGCGATCTCCATCGCTCCGAGAACGTCGGTGGGCGCGCAGCAGTTCACTCCGACGGCCACGATCTCCTCGATCTCCTCGGCCAGCGCGAAGACCTCGGCGAGTGGCTCACCCGCCGCGGTCTGACCGCTTCGCGTGGTGACGGACAACCAGGCGGGATGACCGTTGCCGGCCAGCTCGGCGCAGATCGCCTCAACCTCCGCCAGACACGGAATCGTCTCCACCGCGAAGAGATCCGCTCCCGACATGGCGAGGGTGTCGATGCGGGGGCGATGGAAGTCGCGCAGCTCCTCGACCGTCATCCCGTAGTCACCCCGGTACTCCGAGCCGTCGGCGAGAACAGCCCCGAAGGGCCCGATCGAGGCAGCGACGAGCCCGTCCCCCGGTCGCACCTCGTCGCGGACGTTCTGGGCGATGGCGACCGAGCGGCGCATGAGCTTGGCGGCATGGTCGCGCCCGAAGCCGGCGTCGGCGAATCCCTGGAAGGAGGCCTGGTACGAGGCGCTGATCGCAACCACCGCGCCGGCTTCATAGAACGCCCGGTGGACGTCGGCGATGGCCTCGGGGTCCTCGTCGAGCAGCCGGGCCGACCACAGGCCGCCGGACAGGTTGTGTCCTCGGCGCTCGAGCTCGGTCGCGAGCCCGCCGTCGAGAACGGTCAGCGTGTGAGAGAACCGCCAGATCAGGTCTTCCACAGCATCACCGTATCCCCGCGCGACGTCCCCTGGGGTGCCCAGTCACCAGGCTCAGCTGGGCAGCCGTGACTCCGCTGGCCAAACGGGTCGTCGGGCGGCTCCGCGGAGGCGAGCGGCGCATACCCCATCGTCAGCGCACGGCCGGCGGCCGCCGCAGCTCGCAGCGCTCGCCGAGGCGCAGTGCGGGACATGGGATCCCAGAGGGTTCGGATTGGTATCCGGTCCGGTGATCAGGCACACTATGTGGGTTGCTTGCTGTGTATGCGGTGAGCGGCTCCACGCGCGAGTGGCGGAACGGCAGACGCGCTGTCTTCAGGTGGCAGTGTCCTTATGGGCGTCGGGGTTCAAATCCCCCCTCGCGCACGCGGTGGAACGCCGGCCCAGACGGGCCGGCGTTTCGCATTTCGCCTGTGTTCCGGTCTGTCCGACACTGCCCAGCCTTCGGTGGCGCGGCTAGGATGGCGGGCATGTCGATGGACGACCCGGCCCGACCGGTGACCGACGACGACCGCCGGGGGGCCGTGACCGAGTTGCGCAGGGCCGCCGAGGACGGTCGTCTCCAGCCCGCTGAGCTCGACGCCCGCCTCGAACAGGTCGCGCAGGCTCGACTCAACGGACAGCTGGGCGCCGCTCTTGAGGGAATCCCGCAGACCGGGGCGACGTGGCCGGTCGCCAATACCCCCTACGCACCAGCACCCCAGGTAGCGTCCCAGCTCCAGCACCCGACCGGCACCCCCGCGGGCTATCGCCCTGACGACCGGCTCGTGCTCAGCGCCGGCATGACGAACGAGAAGCGCGAGGGACGGTGGACGGTGCCGCCGTTCCTGCGCTGCCAGCCGGGCATGGCCAACATCAAGCTCGACTGCCGGGAGGCCACCCCTGCTGCGGATGTCATCGACGTCCAGATCGGCATCGGGGCCGGCAACGTCGTCTTCATCGTCCCGCCGGGCTGGGGCGTCAACACCGACCGACTCGGCAAGGGCATCGGCTCGGTCAAGGTCAGGGTCCCTCGGGATGCCAGCCCCGGCTGCCCGACGCTCGTCTTCCACGGTCAGCTCGGGATGGGCGACCTCAAGGTGCGCGAGGAGAACTGGATCGAGCGCAGGCTCGCCAAGGACTAGATACGTCGCTGCCCGAACCACGGACCGTGCTCCGGAGCCGCAGCCGGGGATTGCACGCTGACTAGTGTCGAAGGGAAGCACCACTCCCGGACGGTGTGTCCGAGAGTCCCCCATCGGAAGGACACCCATGATCACGCTTGGCGTCCTCCTGCTCATCCTCGGTGTGCTGCTCGACGGCATGAGCATTCTCACGACGATCGGCATCATCCTCATCGTCGTCGGACTCGTCCTCAACCTCGTCCCGATCGGAGGCACCCGTCGCCGCGTCTTCTAGCGACGGCACTGGCCCGACACACCCTGCCTCGTGCAGGACTCACCGAGCGGGATGTACCCGGAAACACGACGCTCGGCCAGGACAATGGACGGATGATCCGTCGTCCGATCCTCGTGACCGCGCTCGCCGCAGTCGCGCTGGTCGGGGTGAGCGGCTGTGTTCCCGAGGAGCTGCTCGCCGAGCCGACCCGGACACCGACGACCGAGCCGACCGCGGACCCACCACCGGCGACCCTGCGCACGCCGTCCCCGAGGGTCACGGCTTCCCCGACGACCACGCCCACGGTAGCCAGCCCGACCACCCAGCCAGGTGAGGACGCGACGACACAGGTCCCGACGCATACCGTCTCGGCATCCCCGCAACCGACGACCACGTATACGCCGGCGATCATCTGTCCGCATGTCATCGCCCTCGACCCGACGTTCGAGGTGACAGAGGCGGGAACCGAGGAAACGACAGGCAACGCCCTCGTGGATGTCGTTCTGACGTATACGAATCCGGTCGACTATCCTCTGTGGCTGCGCGGCAGCATCGGCTACCTCGACTCCGAGGGGGCGGAAGGAGACCTCTACTCCCTCGAGCCCGGCGACCTCGCCTTCGAGGACATCGAGCTGCCACCCGGCGAGGGCACTCTGGAGGGCACCTTCGAGGATGTCTGGGGCGAGGTCCTGGAGTCGGAGGTCTACTTCACGTCCTGGACCGTCTCGGGCCTACCGGTGGACACGGTCGACCCCGGCAGTGCACCGTGCGAGACGAACCGGGGCTACACGAACCACTGATCACTGTGGACCACCATTGCCAGGTGTGATGGGCTGGACCGCGTCCAGGAACCCCACCGACCAGGGAGCACACGCATGATCGAGGCCATCCGCGACTTCGCCGAGGCACTTCCCGAGGTGGTCCAGTGGCTCATCCTCCTCGTGATCGGGGCGGTGCCCTACGTCGAGGCCTATGGCGCAGCGTTCCTCGGCGTCATCGCGGGGATCAATCCGGCCATCGCGCTCGTGGCAGGCGTCATCGGCAACGTCGTCTCGATGCTCCTGGCCATGAAGCTCGGGCACGCCTATCACCGTCGCAGCACCGACCCGAGCGCGCCGCTGACAGCGCGTCAGGCCAAGCTCAAGCGCTCCCTCGACCGGTGGGGTATCGCGGTCGTCGCCCTCATCGGGCCCACCATCCTGCCCTCCCAGGTCACCGCCGCCGGCCTCGTGGGGTTCGGCGCGGACCGGCGCAGGGTCATCGCGTGGTCGATCGCGGGCATCCTCCTGTGGGCCGTGGTCTTCCTCGGCCTCGGTCTGCTCGTCAACCGTTTCCTGGGCTGAGCGCCGCCGGCGGGGAGAGCGGACAGCTAGCGGTCGAGGCGCCGACGGACGATATCCATGACCCGGGCCCCGTCGAGGGCGCGCAGGTGCGGCAGCGGGTCGAGGTCGGTGGCGAGCACGAACTCGGTGAGCTCGTGCCGCACGGTCGCCAGCAGCTGCTCGCTCGTCCACGGCTTGGCGATGTAGTGGTCGAGCCCGGCCTCGTTGACTGCACGGATCGTGTCCTCGTGTCCGGCCTGCCCGGTGACCAGGACGGTACGCACCGCGTCGTAGTCCCCCGATCCGGCCAGCTCGACGAGGAAGTCGACCCCGGTCTCGCCGGGCAGCCGGTGGTCGGCGAGGACGAGCGCCAGCAGGTCGCCGTCCTCCGCGATCTCGGCGAGCACCTCGCGGGCGTCGGCGACGTCCTCGGCCGGCTCGATCCGCACCGTGTCGGCGAAGGACTCGAGGTCCCGCTCGAGAGCCTCGCGAACCTCCGGCTCGTCCTCGATGACCAGGATGGCCAGTCTCATGGGCCGGCTCCTTTCAGTGGGGCCACAACAGGCAGCGGCTGGGTGGGCTCGGCCGAACCGGCCAGCGTCGGCAGGTCCACGGTGAAGACGGTCTCCCCCGGCCGGGAACGCACCGAGATCACGCCCGAGTGCTCGGTGACGATCCGGCGGCTGATCCCCAACCCCAGCCCGAGACCGAACCGCACCGCACCGGCCTTCGTCGTGAACCGTGGCTCGAAGATCTGCTCCTGGAGCTCCGGCGCGATCCCCGGACCGTTGTCGCGCACCTCGATCCGCACCCAGTGCTCGTTACGGTTGCGCACGTCGATCTCGACCGTCCCCGAGCCGCCGAGGGCGTCAGCGGCGTTGACGAAGAGGTTCGTCCACACCTGCGTGAGCTGCGCCGGGTGTGCGAGGACCTGGTCCGTCTCGGCATAGCTGCGCCTGATCTCGACGTCGTGAAGGCGGTGGCCGGCGAGCCGCAGCGCGTCCTCGATCGTCTCGGCGACATCGGTCGGCACCGGCTCGGCCTGATCGGGTCGGATCGCCGAGCGCAGACTCGTCACGAGCGTGCTGATGTGCTCCTCGGCGAGGCGGGCGTTGCGCAGCGCGGCACCCAGTCCCGCTGCCGCCTCGAGCTGAGCATCGGGTATGCGGGCGTCCCGCAGACGCTTCGCCTGCGCCGCCGTCGTCACACCGGCGGTGGCGAGAATCCGAGCCTGCCGGTCGGGGATGCCGGCGGCGGACAGCTCCCGCCGGATCCGGCGCTCCTCCCTCGTCGAGTGGGCGGGTCGTTCCCGGGCCGTGCCGATGACCTCGGTCACCGCGTCCGACGCGGGAAGGTCGGCGAGGAGCGTGAGAACGTCCTGCTCACTGTGGTCGAGCGCGCGGGTCAGCGCGGCCAGCGGGCTGTTCAGCTCGTGCGAGATGCCGGCGGCCATCTCACCGATCGTTGCCGACCGGGCCTGCGCGACCATCGCGATTCGGGCCTCGCCCAGCTCGGCGAGGGCATCGGCCAGCTTGGCCCGTTCGTCGGCGAGCTCGGCGTTGAGGCGGGTCTTCTCGACCTGGAGGATCTCGGCCCGGCGCAGCCGACGGGCCAGGGAGCGCATGGACACGGCGGTCATGAGGAGGCCGACACGGGTGTCACCGGCGAGGGCCTGGTCGACCTGCTCGACAGTGAGGCGGATGAGCTCGACCTCGGTCATCGCATGCGCTGTCGCCAGGGCGCGCTGCCGCTCGATGAGGGAGGGCAGTCCGATGAGCGGCCCGGTGCTCGCGTGGTTGAGGGTGATCTTCCCTGTCGGGGAGGCCACCCCGAGTGCTACCTCGCCCCGGAGCACGATGAGCAGCCCGTCGACGCTCACGTCCTCGCGGGTGACCCGGGTCCCCTCCGGCAGGACGAGGCGCGGGCGCGGACCGAGGACATCCTCGATCGCCTCGACGAGCTCACGGACGACGGCGTCGAGCGGCTGCTCGAGCGAGTGCAGTAGCGGGCTGTCGGGGGCCACCGCTTCCGAGTCGTCGACGTGGACGCCCTGCCACCTCCCGAGCTGGGCGCGCACCTGGACCGCGAGCCTTCCCGGGGTCCACGGGACGGCCACGACACCGGAGAGCAGGTCGACGTCCACGAGGTCGCCAAGGTCGTCGTGGAGGACCTTCGTCGTGAGGAGGAGCACGCGAGGTGGGCGCGCGGTCCTGCGCGCCAGCTCGGTGACAGCCTGCACGGGTTCGTCGACATCGGCGACGACCACCGCCACGCGACTCAGGTCGGCTTCGGCCCATTCCTCGGAGTCGACACCGTCCAACCGGAGCACATCACACTCCTGGCCGACGGTGGCGCCGAGCTCACCCTCGGCCCGGTCAGTCGCCTCACCGCGACCGATGACGAGCACCCGTGGCGGTGTCATCCGAGCAGTCCGAGCGCTGACCACACCGCAGGCATGACGACCGTGATGATGGCGAGACCGAGGACGCCGATGGCCACTCCCACGAGCGCCATCTGTCCGGTGCTCACCTCGCCGGTGGCATAGGCGATGGCGTTCGGCGGGGTCGAGATCGGCAGCGCCATGCCGAGACCGCAGACAAGTGCGAGCACGACCGCGAGCACGACGGGGTCGATCCCGACGGTCACGGCCAGGGTCATCGCGATGGGGATGAGGAGGTTGGCGGTCGCGCTGTTCGAGATGACCGTGCCGAGGACGAGAGCGATCGCAGCCATGACGACGATGATGAGCGCTGCTGGCAGCGTGGACCAGGAAACAAGCCCGATGAGCCACTGGTCCAGGCCGCTCGAGGCAACCCCCGCTCCGAGCGCGATGCCGCCGGCGACGAGCCACAGCACCGGCCACTGGAGGACCTTGATGTCCTCCCCGGACATGACCTGGGTGAGGAGCAGCACGACGACCGGCATGAACCCGACGGTCGTCGACGGTATGCCGTGGACCGGCTCGGTCAACCAGAGCAGGAC
>JAAYSB010000082.1 GCA_012518475.1 Intrasporangiaceae bacterium
GCGGGTCGAACCGAACTGGGTGATGTGGACGATCGCCTCCGCCGCGTCCCGTGCCTCCTCCGACAGCCCCGGCCCCTCGCCGCCGAAGACGAGCAGAGCGGCCCTCGGCAGCGCATACCCCTCGATCGGGATCGAGCCGGGGACGTTGTCCACGCCGATGTATGCGAGACCCCGGTCCCGCGCATACATCACCAGGGAGTCGACGGTCGGGTGGTGGAGCTCGTGCTGGTAGCGGTCGGTGACCATCGCGCCGCGCCGGTTCCACCGGCGACGGCCGACGATGTGGAAGGCCCGGACGTTGAAGGCGTTCGCGGTCCGGATGACCGAACCGATGTTGAAGTCGTGCGACCAGTTCTCAACGGCGATCTCGAGCGGGTTCCGGCACGTGTCGAGGTCGGCGACGATCGCGTCGTGCCGCCAGTAGCGGTAGCGGTCCTCGACGTTGCGACGGTCTCCGTCCCGGAGCAGCTCGGGATCGAGGTGGGGGTCGTCGGGCCACTCCCCGTCCCACGGGCCGACGCCGATCTCGTTCACGTGCTCACCCTCTCACCCAGGCCCCGCACAGCGCATACTCTGTCGCTCATGGTCCCCGCCCTGGGTCGGTCCTGGGTCTTCCATGTCGACATGGACCAGTTCCTCGCCGCGGTCGAGCTGCTGCGTCGACCCGAGCTCGTCGGCCGCCCCGTCATCGTCGGCGGGCGGGGAGACCCGACCGAGCGGGCGGTCGTCTCGACGGCGACCTATGAGGCGCGCGAGGCCGGTGTCAGGTCCGGGATGGCGCTGCGCATCGCTGCACGCAAGTGCCCCGAGGCGGTGTTCCTGCCGGTGGACTTCCCGGTCTACGAGGCCGCCTCGGCGCAGGTCATGACAACCTTGCGTGCGATCCCGGGGGCGGTGGTCGAGGTCCTCGGCTGGGACGAGGCGTTCGTCGAGCTGGCGACGAACGACCCGGACCGGAGCGCTCGCGAGATCCGCAGTGCTGTCCTCGCGGCCACGAGGCTGCACTGCTCGATCGGCATCGGTGACACCACCGTACGGGCCAAGAACGCGACCGACTTGGGCAAGCCGCAGGGCCAGTTCATGCTCACCGTGGACACCTGGCTCGAGGTCATGGGGCACCGGCCCGTCATCGAGCTGTGGGGTGTCGGCTCCCGAACCTCAGCGCGGCTGGCCGAGCACGGGATCCACACGGTCGAGGACCTGGCGGCAGCCCCGGACGCCCTCCTCGCCGGCGAGTTCGGCCCGACGATCGGGCCGCGCATCGGACGGCTCGGCCGGGGCGAGGGCCCCAGTCACGTCGACGACACGCCCTGGGTCGCCAGGGCGCACGGGCACGAGACGACCTTCCAGACCGATCTGACCGAGCCGGAGCAGATCACCGGCGCGCTGCGATCCCTCGCGGAGCAGGTCGTCGCGGACCTCCGCGAGGAGGAGCGTCCCTGTCAGCGGGTGCACCTCAAGGTCCGGTTCGCGCCGTTCTTCACGAAGAACCGCAGCCGGAAGCTGCCCGAGCCGACGTTCGACGCCGAGGTGATCGCGCATACCGCAGCGGAGCTGTTGACGCGGCTGGACGACGAGCGACCGGTGCGGCTGCTCGGCATCCGCGGTGAGATGGTGCCGCCCGAGGGCGGCTACTGACGCGCCGGCCGACAGGCGCGCCCCGAGGACTACTGCCGGGGCGGGTCGATCTGGTCGGTCTCGGGGGTGGGCTCGACCGCCGGGGCGTCGTCGGAGCCGGCGTAGGAACCGGGCGGCGGGATGTCCTGGCGCTGGCCGAAGTCGACGCGCACCGGGTCGCGCTCCGACCCCTCGACCTCGAAGTACTGCTCCTTGGCCACTCCGGCCATGCCCGCGACCATGTTCGTGGGGATGGACTCGACCTTGGTGTTGAGCTCGCGCACGTTGGCGTTGTAGTAGCGCCGCGCTGAGGCGA
>JAAYSB010000083.1 GCA_012518475.1 Intrasporangiaceae bacterium
AGAACTACCGCCGCCGCAACGCCCAGACTCAGCAGGACCGCACCACCCAGGGGCGCCCGCCGGTCAGCACCGACGAGTACGGCAACAACCCGCGCGTGTGACGCGCCGGATCCCGCGAAGGGCGGATCGGGCCACATGGTCCGGTCCGCCCTTCGCCGTTCGTGGCACGCCTCGTGCCACACTTCGAGACGTGAACTTCCACTCGCTCTACGACCAGGGCTTCGCCAGAGTCGCCTCGTGCACGGTGCCGGTGGCCCTCGCCGACCCGCAGGTCAACGCCGAGCACATCCTCGAGCAGGTCCGCGCGTGCCACGACGAGGGCGTCGCCGTCGTGCTCTTCCCTGAGCTCTCCCTGAGCGGGTACTCGATCGAGGACCTCCTCCTCCAGGACGTCCTCCTCGACGAGGTCGACGCGGCGATCCGCACCCTCGTCGCGGCGAGCGCAGACCTGATGCCGCTGTTCGTCGTCGGGGCTCCGATCCTCCACCAGGGCCGCCTCTACAACTGCGGCGTCGCCATCCACCGCGGCCAGGTGGTCGCCGTCGCGACGAAGTCCTACCTGCCGAACTACCGCGAGTTCTACGAGAAGCGCTGGTTCGCGCTCGGGGACGAGGCCGGCGAGAGCTATCTGCGTCGACCCGGCTGGTCCGCCGACCCGGACACCGACATCCCGTTCGGCCCGGACCTCCTCATCACCGCCGCCGACGTCCCCGGTCTCACGCTCCACATCGAGGTCTGCGAGGACCTGTGGGTCCCGGTGCCGCCCAGCCACCGGGCGGCCCTCGAAGGGGCGACCGTCCTGCTCAACCCGTCCGCCTCGCCGATGACGATCGGTCGCGATGCCGATCGGCATCTCATGGTGGAGTCGGCCAGCTCCCGGTGCAGCGCCGCATACCTGTATGCGGCCGGCATGTCGGGTGAGTCGACGACCGACCTGTCCTGGGACGGGATGGCGATGGTCTATGAGATGGGTGACCTGCTCGGCGAGACCGACCGGTTCCCCGAGACCGCCCAGCGGGTCGTCGTCGACGTCGACCTGGACCGGCTCCGGCAGGAGCGGCTGCGCACCGGCAGCTTCGACGACAACCGCAGGTCCCTCGCCCGCGCCAACACCGATCGGTATGCCGACGGCACCACGTTCCGCACCGTCGAGTTCACTCTCGACCCGCCGCGTGAGGATCTGGGCCTGCGGCGCATCGTCGACCGGTTCCCGTTCGTGCCGGACGACGAGGAACGGCTGGCCCAGGACTGCTACGAGGGCTACAACATCCAGGTGCACGGCCTCGAGCGCCGGATGCGCGCGATCGCGGGTACACCTGCCGGCGAGGACATCGACCCGGAGAAGGCGCCGAAGATCGTCATCGGCGTCAGTGGCGGCCTCGACTCGACGCACGCGCTCATCGTGGCCGCCAAGGCCTGCGACCGGCTCGGGTTGCCGCGCACGCACATCCTCGCGTTCACGATGCCGGGGTTCGCGACGACCGACCACACGAAGAGCAACGCCCAGAAGCTCTCCGAGGCCCTCGGCTGCACCTTCGAGGAGGTGCCGATCACCGACCTGGCGACCCAGCTGCTCAAGGACCTCGGGCACCCGGCAGGCGACGGCGAGCCGGTCTATGACGTGACGTACGAGAACGTCCAGGCCGGGGTCCGCACCGACTTCCTCTTCCGCGCCGCGAACCAGCGCGGCGGGATCGTCCTCGGCACCGGCGACCTGTCCGAGCTCGCGCTCGGATGGTGCACCTATGGCGTCGGCGACCACATGAGCCACTACGGCGTGAACGCCGGGGTGCCCAAGACGCTCATTCAGCACCTCATCCGGTGGGTCATCTCCTCGGAGCAGTTCCTCGAGGAGGGCGTCAACGAGACTCTCGCCTCGGTCCTCGACACCGAGATCTCCCCCGAGCTCATCCCCACCGCAGACGGGGAGAAGCCGCAGTCGACGCAGGACTCGATCGGGCCCTACGCCCTGCACGACTTCACGCTGTTCTATGTCCTGCGGAGGGGCTACCGGCCGAGCAAGATCGCCTTCCTCGCCTGGCACGCGTGGCGCGACACCGACGCCGGGGAGTGGCCGCCCGGGTATCCCGAGGCCGACCACACCTCCTACGACCTGGCGACGATCCGCTCCTGGCTGCAGGTCTTCGTCCGACGCTTCTTCCTCAACCAGTTCAAGCGCTCGGCGCTGCCGAACGGGCCCAAGGTCGTCGCCGGCGGCTCGGTGTCCCCCCGCGGTGACCTGCGAATGCCGTCCGACGCCAATGGCCGCGCCTGGCTCGCCGAGATCGAGGCCAACGTTCCGCAGGCCTGAGCCTTCCCGGTTCTCTCCTTCCCCCGCCCCGCACACCGCCACTTCTTCCAAATACCAGCCAAACGGCGACACGAGAGGTCAACCCGAAGGCCTCAGACCGCGGGCCCGCGGTCCTGGATCCGCGGGAACGGCACCGACTCCTCAACCTCGTAGGCGATCTCCAGAAGCCCGCGCTCACCCCCCTTCGCCGAGGAGAACATCACCCCGATGGGCAGCCCGTCCTGGGTCAGTCCCGCCGGCACCGAGATCGACGGTGCCCCAGTGGCGTTGTGCCAGGGCGTGAAGCCGGAGTATGCGACAAGCCGCTCGAAGTGCTGGTCGAACCCCAGGTCGGCGGAGAGGTGGCCGATGTGTGGGGTGACGTGGCAGAGCACCGGAGAGAGGACGACGTCCACGTCGCCGAATGACCGCTCATACGCACGGGTGGTCGCTGCGAGCCGGGCGATCACCAGCGGCATCTTCGCCATCCGCCGCCTCGCGCGGGCGGCCAGGCCGATGGTGAGCGGGTCGAGCTGGTCCCGGTCGAAGGCGTCGCCGAACATCTTCGGGCCACGCCTGACGATCCCGAAGGCGAGCAGTGACCAGTAGTCCTCGAAGTCGCGCCGAAACGTGGAGGGGACCCGCGGCTCGTGCTCGACGAGGTCGTGTCCGAGGCCCTCGAGGTGCGCCGCCACCCGCTCGACAGCCGCCCGGGTCGGGGCGTCGGAGACCGGCGCCTGGGGGCTGTCGATGGTCACCCCGATTCGCAGCCGCCGGGCCGGGGCATCCCGGACGGCACCGATCATCGGCAGCGCCGGATTGCGGTAGGTGAGCTCGGCCGCCTCGAAGAACCTGGCGATGTCGCGCACGGAGCGGGCGAGCACCCCTTCACTGACGACCTTGACCGGCATCGCCTCGGCCCCCGAGTCGCTGCGCAGCCGGCCGCGGGTGGCCTTCATCCCGACGAGTCCGCACACCGAGGCGGGAATGCGGATGGAGCCTCCACCGTCGTTGCCGTGGGCGATCGGGACCGCACCCGCAGCGACGAGCGCTGCCGACCCGCCACTCGAGCCGCCGGAGGAGTATGCGGTCTGCCAGGGGTTGCGGGTGACGTCGTCGCCCATCCGCTCGGTCGTGGCGGTCCAGCCGAACGGGGGCATCGTGGTCGTGCCGAGCAGAACCACTCCGGTGTCGAGGAGCTGCCGCGTGAAGGGGCCGTCGCTCGCCTGGAGCTGCCTCGGCATGGCGGCCGAGCCCATGCTCATCGGCAGACCCTTGATGTGGATGTTCTCCTTCGCGAGGGCCGGCACCCCCCCGAACGTCCCACGCACCGTCCGCAGCCGTCGAGCTCTCTCACGAGCACCCTCGAAGTCGCGGTAGGCCAGCGCGTTCAGGTGCGGGTTGACCCGGTCGAGCCGTGCGATGGCCGCCTCGACGACGTCGGCCGGTGAGACCTCGCCGGCCGCGAGCCGCTCGGCCAACCCTGTCGCGTCGTCCTCGCCGAGGGCATCGTCGCCGAACGCGTGGACAACAGTCGGCCCGGTCATGACAGCTCCTCTGCGGCAGGACGGTGGGACGACTCTAGATCAGCGCAGGTCCAGATTGCGGATGACGTATGCGGTGACCCGCGTGTGCCACCACCTCGCCTTGCGCAGGAGTGCGTGATTCTCCCCCTCGATCAGTTCCAGGGTCACATCGGTTCCCTTGTCCCGTAAGCGTTTTGCCATCCACTCCGAACCCCGAGGAGCAGTGATCGTGTCCGATGCCCCGTGGGCAAGCAGGACGTGCAGTCCGGGACGTCCGTGTGCCGGATCGCCCTTCTCGACCCAGGTCGCCAGGGCGGCCACCACGGTGACCGCCGGGTCGTCCATGATGTGGAGGGCGGTTCTCGCCCCCATGCTGTGTCCGACCAGGGCGACCGGCCTGCCGGGGTATCGTTCCGCGATCTGCGTCAGTGCCCATCTGGCGTCGGCGACGGGCGAGGCGAGGCTCCGGTTCCAGCCGCGCACCGCATACCGAAGCAGGACGACGGCCACGTCGCGTCGGGCGCGGCGCAAGGAGAAGGCGAACGGGATGAGCCGGAGCACCGGGTGGCCATAGCGCGCGACCGGCTCGGTGTTGTCCGTCGTCCCGCCGTGGAGGAGCAGGACGACGGCGCGGGCATCCCTGGGCTCGCGGAACCACTGAAGTGAGTGCACAGTCCGATCCTGCCCGTGTGCGCCTCCGGGACTCAGCAGGAGCAGTCGCCGACCCAGGTCGCGTACGCAGGCAAGGCGTGAGACACCGGGACCGCAAGGATCTCGGGGGTGTCGTACGGGTGCAGAGCGATGACCGCAGCACAGACGGCGTCGAACTGCTCGCTCGTCGTCTTGACCAGTACAAGGACCTCCTCCTCGCGCTCGATCCTGCCCTTCCACACATACGTCGAGGTGATCGCCGGCAGCTGTTGCACGCAGGCAGCGAGCCGTCCCTCCACGAGAGTCGTCGCGATCCGGTCGGCCACCTCCAGGTCTGGAGCAGTGATCCGGATCTCGATGAGCTCCATGAGGCGCTTCCCGTCAGACGTCTGTCTTGTGGAAGTTGTCGAACGAGCGGCTCGCGGTCGGGCCGCGCTGACCCTGGTAGTGC
>JAAYSB010000084.1 GCA_012518475.1 Intrasporangiaceae bacterium
CGGCCGCCGGCCGCTACCTCCAGCTCAGCGTGCGGGTCCCCGACAAGCCTGGCAACCTCGCCCAGCTGCTCAGCGACTGCGCCGACGTGGACGCCAACGTCCTCGAGATCGAGCATCTGCGCACGAACGCGAGCCTCAACGTCGACGAGGTCGAGATCGCCGTCGAGCTCGAGACCAAGAGTGAGGAGCACCGCGAAGAGGTCCTCGCCCACCTGCGCGGCCGGTGCTATCACCTCGTCTCCACCGACGCCTGAGGACACACCCGCAGACGCAGCAGCGCCCCGGACCGGTCGGTCCGGGGCGCTGCGCTGTGCGTGCTGTGCAGAAGAGGTATGCGGGGATCGGCCGATCAGCCGTCGTGCGGTTTTGCGGCGAGGATCTTGACCTCGATCTGCTTGCCGGTCGGGGCGGTGTAGGTGACCTTGTCGCCGACCTTCTTGCCGTTGATCGCGGCACCCATCGCGGACTTCTCGCTGTAGACCTGCAGCTCGGTGTGGTCGCCGATCTCGCGGCTGCCCATGAGGAAGGTCTCCTCCTCGCCGAACATCTGGACCGTGACGACCATCCCGGGCTCGACGACACCGTCGTCCGGCGGGGCCTCACCGACGGTGGCGGAGTCGAGGAGCTGGGTGAGCTGACGGATGCGGGCCTCCATCTTGCCCTGCTCCTCCTTGGCAGCGTGGTAGCCGCCGTTCTCACGCAGGTCACCCTCCAGGCGGGCGGCCTCGATCTTGTTCGCGATCTCGGTGCGGCCCTCGTTGGACAGGTACGTCAGCTCCTCGCGGAGGCGGTCGTAGGCCTCCTGGGTGAGGAACGTCGTGCTGGTCTGGCTCATCGTCAACTCCTTGATAGGGCAGGGATTGCCGCCCGGCCTCCGTCTCGGAGGCCTTCATAACGGAAGGCCTGGGCGGCGCGTGCAGGGCGCAGACCCAGACCCTCGGATCACTACGTGAAGACACCAGTCTACGCCAGAAGGGCGCTCACTCGCTGCGACTGCCCTCCGGGACGCACTTGCTGATGGTGGCGGTATTGGCCCGCGTCGTGGTCCGGATCGTCACGTCCTGGATGACGTTGCGCGCTCCACCGTTCGCCTCGGCGGGGATCGTGACGTCGACCGTGCCCACGTTGGCGAAGTCGAGAGCGATGGCGCGGGCGCGACAGACGACGGCGGTGTTCGCCGGACGGTAGATCTCGAACTGCAGCGTCGCAGTCTGGTCGTCGACGATCTCGTAGGTCCGCACCTCGTGGTGGATCTGCCCGCGGGTGTAATAGATCCCGATCGCGATGACGACCGCGGACAGCGCGGTGATGAGGATGCCGCCGATGATCCACCACATGCGCTGGGTGCCGGCGACCTGCGGGCTGACCTGGGTTCGACTCACCCCTGCATTGTCCGTCACCATAGGGTTCGTATGTCGACCACCCCCGTCCGATGACGCTGAGAAAGCCCTCCTTCGTGCCCCCTTCGCCCTCCTCGCCCGCTCTGTCTGTGCCTGAGCCCATTGAGGCGTTCCGGCTCATGTGCGTCCACGCCCACCCCGACGACGAGTCGAGCAAGGGCGCGGCCATGATGGCGAAGTACGTCACTGAGGGCCATGAGGTGCTTGTCGTCTCCTGCACCGGTGGTGAGCGAGGGGATGTGCTCAACCCCAAGCTGGTCCATGACCCGCACATCCTGCGCGACCTTGCTCAGGTCCGCCGCGATGAGATGGCTGCGGCCCAGGCGATCCTCGGTGTCGACCATGTCTGGCTCGGTTTCGTCGACTCCGGTCTGCCCGAGGGCGACCCCCTGCCGGCTCTGCCGGACGGCTGCTTCGCGCTCGAGCCGCTGTCGGTGACAACGGAGGCCCTCGTTCGTGAGATCCGTCGCCAGCGACCGCACGTCATCACCACCTATGACGAGAACGGCGGCTACCCGCACCCCGACCACATCATGTGTCACCGGGTGACTGTCGCTGCGTTCGAGGCCGCCGGCGACCCGGAGGCCTTCCCGCATGCCGGGAAGCCGTGGCAGCCGCTCAAGCTGTACTACAACGCGACGTTCTCCAAGGCGCGCATCGAGGCCTTCCACGAGGCGCTGCTCGCACTCGGCGAGGAGAGTCCCTATGCGGAGTGGCTGACCCGGTGGGAGCGCCCCGACCGACCCGTCACGACGCGCATCCAGTGCGGTGACTACTTCGAGCAGCGGGACCAGGCTCTCCTGGCGCACGCCACCCAGATCGACCCCGATGGTCCCTTCTTCAAGGTGACGCGAGAGACTCAGGAGAGGATCTGGCCCACCGACGACTTCGAGGCGGCCCTCTCCTACGTCCCGATCACGACGCCTGACGGCCGCGAGCCCGACGGCCCCCTCGGGCCGGTGGAGGTCGACCTGTTCGCCGGGCTCGGATCCCCTGCGGAGGCCGACGCACTGGCGACCTCCGAGCACCTGACAATCGCCCACGACGGGCGGAAGGAGTCCACAGTCCCATGGCCATGGTGACAAGTGCTGTGACACAGGCGACGATGCTGGCGACCCGGGTCCTCACCGAGACCTCCACGCCGACACCGACGCCCGACTCGGCGACCACCGAGACCGAGCTCGCAAACCGGATGCCCGGACTGCCGTCCTTCATCGTCTTCGCGTTCCTTGCGGTGATCCTCTACTTCCTCCTCCGGAACATGAACTCCCGCCTTCGTCGGATGTCCTACCGGGAGAAGGAGCGGCAGGCCGCCGAGGCCGAGATCGCCGCCCGCGAGGCTGAGGCCGGTGACACAGAGATCAGTGACACAGAGATCAGTGACACAGAGGTCAGCGACACCGAGCCGCGCGCCCCCGAGGTGGGCGAGGGGGAGAATCCCTCCGCGCATACCGACCCGCGCTGACCCGGCGGGTGTGAGGCGGGACGGTCAGACGACCGCGCCGCGGTGCAGCACGATCGATGCCGCGATGTAGTGCGTGATGAACGCGAGGATCGTCAGGGTGTGGAACACCTCGTGGTACCCGAACCAGCGCGGTGACGGGTCGGGCTTCTTGATCCCGTAGACGACGGCGCCGAGGGTGTACAGCAGTCCGCCGGCGATGACGAGCGCCACCACCGCGGCGCCGCCGTAGGTCCACAGCGGGCCGATGTAGAACACCGCGACCCACCCGAGCGCGACATAGATCGGGACATAGAGCCAGCGCGGCGCACGGACCCAGAACACCCGGAACAGCACCCCGCCGATCGCGCCGAGCCAGACGATGAGGAGCATCGTCGTCGCCTGGTCGCGGGGGAGGAGCAGAGCGAAGGGCGTGTAGCTGCCGGCGATGATGAGGAAGATGTTGCTGTGGTCGAACCGCTTGAGCCAGTCCGTCGCTCGCGGTGACCAGTTCCCGCGGTGATACACCGCAGAGGTGCCGAAGAGCAGGAACGCGGTGACCGTGAACACAGCGGCCGTGATGCGGCCGTTCTGACTCGGCGCGAGAACGATGAGGACGATGCCGGCGAGCAGCGCGATCGGCGCCATCCCCGCGTGCAGCCAGCCGCGCAGCCGGGGCTTGAGCTCGTCGACGAAGTCCTGGGCAGCCTCGCGCGCCTCCTCGACCTTGTCCTCGACATGGTCGCGCAGGCTGTCGAGCGATCGCTCGCGGCGCTTCTGGGTCACGGGGGAAACGGTACCTACGGAACCGTAACTTGTGCCACCTGAGTCGGCCGAACGGTGGGTGAACATGGTCACCGTCACCGCGGTTCCGCCGCAGGTCGGCCCGGCCGGGTAGCGTTGCAGTCGCGTCGCATACCCATGGGGTATGCGTCGCGCATCGTGACCGGATCGCGCGCCTCGGAGGTGACATGGCTGTCGGAAACCCGATCTACTCGGCGTACGAGCGCCGTCTGTTCCGGCAGCTGCGCGACAAGCCGCTGCCGCGGCACGTCGCGGTGATGCTCGACGGGAACCGGCGGTGGGCACGCCAGCGCGGCGCGGGGACCGACGAGGGATATCGGGCGGGTGCCGACAACATCGAGCACCTCCTCACGTGGTGCGAGGAGGTCGGCGTCGAGGTCGTCACGCTGTGGCTGCTCTCGACCGACAACCTCGTCGGCCGGACCGCCGAGGAGCTCGGGCCGCTTCTCGAGATCATCGAGAACGTCGTCGGCGAGCTCGCCGGGACCGGCCGGTGGCGGATCAACATGATGGGAGCGCTCGACCTGCTCCCTGAGGCGACCGCCGAGCGGCTCCAGGAGGCCAGTGCCCGGACCACCGAGGTCGACGGACTGCTCGTGAACATCGCTGTGGGGTATGGGGGCCGACGCGAGATCACCGACGCGGTGCGGGCGCTCATCACCGACCACGCGGCCAGGGGAGCCTCGATCGAGGAGGTGGTCCAGGCGATCGACGTCGACAACATCTCCGACTACCTCTACACGAAGGGCCAGCCGGACCCGGACCTCGTCATCCGGACCTCGGGGGAGCAGCGGATCTCGGGGTTCCTCATGTGGCAGTCCGCGCATACCGAGTTCTACTTCTGTGAGGCGTACTGGCCCGACTTCCGCCGGGTCGACTTCCTCCGGGCGCTGCGCGCCTACGGCGATCGCCACCGTCGCTTCGGCGGCTGACCCCCTCGCCTGCCTCCAAGTTGCCGGTAAGAAGAGGGGCGCTCGGGGCCTGAGCGGGTCGGGTGGGGCTGGTGTGACAGATGGGATCAATAGGGTCTGAGCTGCGCATACTGTTCACCTTCTGTAATCCACGACACACCGAATCCGGTCACCAAGTGGTTGTGTGACGAGGGCTAGCGTCGCAACAAGCGCCCCACAACCCGTGGAGCTCTCACGCAGGCAGGAGCACCCGCCTTGTCCTCTCGCCCGACCGCCGCAACCTCCACGATGACTGTCCCGGAGGCTGCCGCCCCGGGCGAGCGCATCACCTACGTCCTCGACACCTCTGTGCTGCTGTCCGACCCCCGTGCCCTGTTCCGCTTCAAGGAGCACGAGGTCGTTCTGCCGGTCGTCGTCGTCACCGAGCTGGAGGGCAAGCGGCACCACCCCGAGCTGGGCTACTTCGCCCGCCAGACCCTCCGGCACCTCGATGAGCTGCGCCTTGAGCACGGCCGGCTCGACGCTCCGATCCCGGTGGGGGACGACGGTGGCACTCTTCGGGTCGAGCTCAACCACACCAACCCTGAGGCGCTCCCGGCCGGATTCCGGCTCGGCGACAACGACACCCGCATCCTCGCGGTGGCCAAGAACCTCTCCGACGAGGGGAATCTGGTCAGTGTCGTGAGCAAGGACGTGCCGATGCGCGTCAAGGCCTCGGCGGTCGGCCTCGACGCCCAGGAGTACCGCGCCGAGCTGGCTGTCGACACCGGCTGGACCGGGGTGAGCGAGCTCGACGTCACCGTCGAGGAGATGGACGCCCTCTATGACCACGGCAAGGTCGAGCACCTCGGTGCTGCCGAGCTGCCGTGCCACACCGGACTGCGTCTCCTCTCGCCGCGCGGCTCGGGACTGGGGAGGGTCGGGCCGGACAAGCAGATCCGCCTCGTGCGCGGAGACCGGGACGCCTTCGGTCTGCACGGCCGCTCCGCCGAGCAGCGCATCGCCCTCGACCTGCTCCTCGACCCTGATGTCGGCATCGTCTCCCTCGGCGGACGCGCCGGCACCGGCAAGTCCGCGCTCGCGCTCTGCGCCGGCCTCGAGGCCGTCATGGAGCGGCGCCAGCACCGCAAGGTCATCGTCTTCCGGCCGCTGTATGCGGTGGGCGGCCAGGAGCTCGGATACCTGCCCGGCACGGAGAACGACAAGATGGGCCCGTGGGCCCAGGCGGTCTTCGACACCCTCGGCGCCGTCGCCTCCTCCGAGGTGGTGGAGGAGGTCATCGACCGCGGGATGCTCGAGGTCCTGCCGCTCACGCACATCCGCGGCCGCTCGCTGCACGACGCCTTCGTCATCGTCGACGAGGCGCAGTCCCTGGAGCGCAACGTCCTCCTCACGGTGCTGTCCCGGGTGGGGCAGAACTCCAAGGTCGTGCTCACCCACGACGTCGCCCAGCGGGACAACCTGCGGGTCGGTCGGCACGACGGAGTCGCCGCCGTCATCGAGAAGCTCAAGGGGCACCCGCTCTTCGCGCACATCACCTTGAGCCGCTCCGAGCGCAGTCCGATCGCAGCCCTGGTCACCGACCTCCTCGAGGGCTACGACCACTGACCGTCTCTGCACGCGGGCCCGGACGGATGTCCGGGCCGCTGCGACGTGGCCACCAGACTGGGCCGTGATTTGGCCAGGGTCGGAGCACGGGCGTACAGTCGAAAACTCCAGGTCACGTTTTGATAACGGCTCCTCGTCGGGACTGACCTGAGCCCCTGCCCCCCGAGTTCGTCCCTGCCCAGGAGATCGTCACCATGGCCCGCTATGAAGGCCGCCATGCCGGTCGGAGTGCCGCGCCACCGGCCCCTCACTGCACTGCCGGCGACCGCAGCCCGCGCGCCTGGATCCCCCGCGGGTTCACGACGACCTCCTCGCTCTTCTCCCTCTCCCTAGTCGCAGCCACCGTGGCCGCCGTCGTCGCTGTGCCGTCATCGCAGGACATCCCCACTCTGACCAGCGAGCAGGCCAGAGCCGCCCTTGCGGAGGAGAACGAGATCGGCCGGGCGAACCAGGAGGACACCGCCCGACTGCTGGCCGAGCGGATCGACTACGGCGCGTCACGCAGTGCCGAGCGGGCCCGCAAGGAGGCGCAGGAGACTGAGACCGCTGCGACGGTGGCCGGCTCACAGGAGCAGCCCGAGGACCAGCTCGCGACCGAGCGCGCCGAGGCTTCGGCCGAGGAGAAGGTCAACCCCGCTCTCGAGCTCGCGGCGGCCCAGGAGAACCCGCAGGCAGCCGCTCAGGTCCTCATGCCTGAGTTCGGATTCACGGGCGACGGCCAGTGGCAGTGCCTCGTCAACCTGTGGATGGGCGAGTCGGACTGGCGCTGGTGGGTTGAGAACCCGTCCTCGGGTGCCTATGGCATCCCGCAGTCACTGCCCGCAGACAAGATGGCCACCGCCGGTGACGACTGGCGGACCAACCCGGTGACCCAGATCCGATGGGGGCTCGAGTACATCAAGCTGTCGTACGGCACGCCCTGCGGCGCCTGGGAGTTCTGGCAGGCGCAGGACCCGCACTGGTACTGAGGCCGCGCTCGTACTGAGGCCGCGCTCGGGCCGGGTTCCCGGCGACGGCGTCCTCGGCGGTCTCGCCGCCGGCGCAGTCAAGGACTCCCCCCAGCGCCCCTCGCCGGTGGAGGTATGTGGGGGGTCGCAGGTGCGTCGGCTCGCACCTCCATCGAGGCGCAGGGTGGGCGCGGCTGACTCAGACCTTGCGCAGCGAGATGTGCGCGACCTTGTGGTCCTCACCCTTGGTGAGGATGAGGGTGGCGCGGTCCCGCGTCGGCTCGACGTTCTCGACCAGGTTCGGCTCGTTGATCCGTCCCCAGATGCCGGCCGCGGTGTCGCGGGCCTGGGAGTCGGTGAGCGTCGCATACCGATGGAAGTAGGACTGGGGGTCGGCGAAGGCGGTCTGGCGCAGACGGAGGAAGCGCTCGACGTACCACTGCCGGATGAGCTCGACCTCGGCGTCGACATAGACGGAGAAGTCGAAGTAGTCCGAGATGGCCCCGGTGCGTGAGCCGTCCGGGCGGACCGCCGGTGGCTGGAGGACGTTGAGGCCCTCGACGATGAGCACGTCGGGACGGCGCACCTCGATGACCTCATCCGGGACGATGTCATAGGTGAGGTGTGAGTACACCGGGGCGGTGACGACATCCATCCCGGACTTGACCGAGGCGACGAACTGCGCGAGCGCCCGGCGGTTGTAGGACTCGGGGAAGCCCTTGCGCTCGAGCAGCCCGCGCCGCTCGAGCTCCGCGTTCGGATAGAGGAACCCGTCGGTCGTGATGAGCTCGACGCGCGGGGTGTCGGGCCAGCGGAGGAGCAGCTCCTGAAGGATACGTGCGGTCGTTGACTTGCCGACGGCGACCGAGCCGGCGACGCCGATGACGAACGGCATCTTCACGCTCTTCTCACCGAGGAAGGCTCCCGTGACCTTGTGCAGGCCGCGGACGGCGTGGACGTAGAAGGTGAGCAGACGAGAGAGCGGGAGATAGACCTCCTCGACCTCCGCGACGTCGACCCGGTCCCCGAGGCCACGCACGCGCGCGACCTCGCCGGCGGTGAGATTCATCGGGTGCTCATCCCGCAGGCGCGCCCACTCGCTCCGACTGAAGTCGAGGTACGGCGAGGGGAAGGCTGGTTCAGGCACGGCCAGCATTCTTGCAGCAGTTCTGCCAAGTAGGCTGTCGCGTATGTGTGGAATCGTCGGATATGTCGGCCCAGCGGCCAATGACAAGGCCCTCGAGGTCGTCATGGAGGGCCTGGCCCGTCTCGAGTACCGGGGCTATGACTCCGCTGGAGTGGCGCTCGTCGTCGGGGAGTCCGACGGTGGCGGCCGCGTCGTGTCCGAGAAGCGCGCCGGCAAGCTGGAGAACCTCCGCTCGGCGCTCTCGGCCCACCCGCTCGAAGAGTCCCGGACGGCGATCGGTCACACCCGCTGGGCGACCCATGGCGGTCCGACCGACCAGAACGCCCACCCTCACCGTGGCGGCGACGAGGACCGGCTGGCGCTCATCCACAACGGCATCATCGAGAACTTCCACGCGCTCAAGGCTGAGCTCCTCGCCGAGGGTGTCGAGTTCGCCTCCGAGACCGACACCGAGGTCGCGGCCAAGCTCGTCGGACGGGAGTACGACCGGCTCGGGGACCTGACCGAGGCCATGCGCGCCGTCGTCGGCCGGCTCGAGGGCGCCTTCACCCTGCTCGCGGTGCACGCGGACAGCCCGGGTGTCGTCGTCGGCGCCCGCCGCAACAGCCCGCTCGTCGTCGGGCTCGGGGAGGGCGAGAACTTCCTCGGCAGCGACGTCGCCGCCTTCATCGGCTACACGCGCAACGCCCTCGAGCTCGGCCAGGACCAGATCGTCACCATCACCCCGGACAGCCATGAGGTCATCGGCTTCGACGGGACCCCTGCTGAGGGCAAGGCCTATGAGGTGACCTGGGACGCCGCGGCCGCCGAGAAGAGCGGCTACGACACCTTCATGGAGAAGGAGATCTACGAGCAGCCGCACGCGATCGCCGACACCCTGCTCGGCCGCACCGACGAGGACGGCCGACTCATCCTCGACGAGATGAACATCTCCGAGGAGCAGCTCGCCAAGGTCGACCGCATCGTCATGGTCGCCTGCGGCACCGCGGCCTACTCCGGGATGGTCGCCAAGTACGCGATCGAGCATTGGACCCGCATCCCGGTCGAGGTCTCCCTCGCCCACGAGTTCCGCTACAGCGACCCGATTGCGGACGAGCAGACTCTCGTGGTCTCGATCAGCCAGTCCGGCGAGACGATGGACACCCTCATGGCGGTCAAGCACGCCCGTGAGCTCGGTGCCCTCACGCTCTCGATCTGCAATACCCACGGCTCGACCATCCCGCGTGAGTCCGACGCGGTCCTCTACACGCACGCCGGACCGGAGATCGCAGTCGCCTCGACCAAGGGCTTCACCTCGCAGATCACCGCCGCCTACGTCCTCGGCCTCTACCTCGCCCAGCTGCGCGGGGGCGCCTACGCCGACGACGCGCAGGCTGTCATGCGCGAGCTCCGCTCGATCCCGGACAAGGTCGAGTCCCTCCTCGCCACAATGGGCAGGGTCGAGGAGATCGCCCGGTTCATGGCCGACTCCCGCTCGGTGCTCTTCCTCGGCCGCAATGTCGGATATCCGATCGCCCTCGAGGGTGCGCTCAAGCTCAAGGAGATCGCCTACATCCACGCCGAGGGCTTCGCGGCAGGCGAGCTCAAGCACGGCCCGATCGCGCTCATCGAGCCCGGTCAGCCGGTCTTCATCGTCGTGCCCGGCCCGGACACCCCGCACGAGCTGCACAAGAAGGTCGTCTCCAACATTCAGGAGATCCGCGCTCGCGGTGCCCGCACCCTCGTCATCGCCGAGGAGGGCGACGAGGACGTGCTGCCGTTCGCGGACGAGGTGATCCGGGTTCCCGCGTCGCTGCCGTTGCTCATGCCGCTCATGACGATCATCCC
>JAAYSB010000085.1 GCA_012518475.1 Intrasporangiaceae bacterium
CAGGTCCTCCGCGGGCACGCGGCAGTTGTCGAGCACGAAGGCCGCGGTGTCCGAGGCCCGGATGCCGAGCTTGTGCTCGAGCCGGACGAGCTTCATCCCTGGGTTGGAGCGCTCGACGACGAAGGACCTGCTCGGCGACCCGGAGATCAAGATCGCCGGTGGCTTCGGCGGCGCGATGCAGACCTTCGACAACACCCGGCCACTCGTGGCGGCGATGGCACTGGGTCTGACCCGCGCGTGCCTCGACACGACTCGTGAGCTGCTCGCCGCGGAAGGCGTGGAGATCGACTGGGACCGACCGGCGCATACCCAATCCGCGGCTGCGGCACAGCTCCTCGCTTTGGAGGCGGAGTACGAAGCGGCCTATCTGCTGACCCTGCGGGCTGCGTGGATGGCGGACAACGGCAAGCCGAACTCGATGCAGGCGTCGATGGCCAAGGCCAAGGCAGGACGCACCTGCGTCGACGTCGCACTCGCGTGCGTCGAGCTGTGTGGGGCGAGCGGCTATGCCGAGCGCGAGCTCCTCGAGAAGTGGGCGCGGGACAGCAAGATCCTCGACATCTTCGAGGGCACCCAGCAGATCCAGCTGCTCGTCGTCGCCCGTCGTCTGCTCGGGCTCAGCAGTGCCGAGCTGAAGTAGCCGCAGGTCTCAGGTCGACAGCTGTCCGCGGACCAGGGTCTCGCCCGAGTGAGCCGGCTGGTCGTCGAAGGGCTCGCGGGAGATATCGACGATGACGTAGCCCTGGTCGATGAGCTCCTGGGTGACCGGCAGCACGGCGCCGTCAGCATCGGCGGGCAGCACCCCGACGGAGATCATCCGGGTCAGGTCCTCGTTGATGAGCCAGACCTCGAGGAAGCCCTCACCCGGGTCGAGATCGAGCGCAGGCAGATCCAGACGCAGGCCACCGTCGTGGTCCACCAGACTGGCCACGCCCATCTCCTGGGCCGACTCCAGAGGGGCGAGGGGCGCTGAGGCCACTGTCGACTCTCCCGGGTCCGGCTGGCCGCTCAAGCGGCTCACGAGCGTGGAGGCCCCGACACCGAGCAGGATGCCGAGCACACAGGCGGCGGCAAGGAGCCCCATGACGGGGAACCGGCGCAGGCCGGCCCGGCGGTCGCGCAGGTCCGTCACCGTCGCGTGCGAGGGACTGGTGTCCCTCCGCGACGGGGTCGCGTGACCGATCTCGGCGCGCACGGCCTCCCACGTATGCGTCGGCGGGTCGAGGAGCAGGACCCGGCTCGACCTGCGGGTCACCGAGATGGTCTCGACAAGGGCGGACCGGCTCTTACCGCAGGCCTCACAGTCGGCCAGATGCTCCAGCTCACCCGGATCGCCGGGCTCGCCCAGAGCGAGGTCGACGAGGCGTTGGTCGGCGATGTGCGTCATGACGTCACCTCCTCGAGGCGGGAACGAAGTTGCAGCAGTCCGCGCCGGATGTGGCTCTTCACGGTCCCGAGCGGCACCGCCAGGGTGTGCGCGATGTCCTCGTGGCGCTGGTCCTCGACGACGGCCATGCGGACGATGGTCGCCCGAGGCTCACCGAGGGACCGCAGCGTGTGTGCCACGGTGATCTCCTCGATCGCGCGGACCGGGTCGTCCGGGACGGGCAACGTCATCACTGCGGATGCCGACTCCTCCGTGCGGCTGGTCCGCGCGCGACCCGCTGCCAGGTCTGCGCACCGGCGCCGGGTGATGGTGGCAAGCCATCCGGTCAGCGAGCCGTCGTCCTTGAGGGACTCGCGACCCTGCCACGCAGAGACGAACACCTGCTGGGTGACGTCCTCGGCGTCGTGGTGGTTGCCCATGAGCCGCACGGCAATGCTGTGGACAAGTCTGGCGTACTGGCTGTAGAGGTCGCGGAACGCCTCCTCGTCGCCCTGGCGGAGCAGACGGATCAGCTCGAGCTGCGCAGCATCCGGGGCTCGGTGGGATACGGCC
>JAAYSB010000086.1 GCA_012518475.1 Intrasporangiaceae bacterium
CGACATCGCCGTCCGCCAGCACGTGCGCGAGGTCGACGAGCTCGTCCCCGACCCGGGCGACGACGATCTCGCGCCGGCCCTCGAAGAGGTCCGCTGCAGTCGTCCCCTCCGGCACCGATCGCTCGCTTCCGGCGACATGGACGGTGATCTCGGCGGACATGCTGGGGTTCTCCTCAGGCGAGTTGATGATGGGGTATGCGACGCATACCTGTCCAAGATTAGTCACCCGATCGCGAGGACCCGAACCGGTTTCGGCCAGCGCACTGCGTCGGCACCTGCTCAGAGGCGGAAGTGCCCGCTCTCCTCCCACCGGGTCAGGCGCTCGAGCGTGGTGTCGAGGTATCCGATGGCCATCCGCTGGAACTCCGGGGTGCTGCTCCGGAGCAGGTCGTTGGCGAGAAGCAGCTGGCGCCCCGCGACCAGCGCCTCGAAGTCCTCGAGCTCTGGCAGAGCGCGGACCTCGGCATACCCCTGGCGCAGGGCGGTCTCCACCTCAGGATCGCTGCGCCGCAGGTAGAAGGTGGCGATGGCCAGGTCCAGAGCCTCTGTGGCAATCCCACAGTCGTCGAAGTCGAAGACCGAGAGAGTTCCCACCTCGCCCGGACCGGCCGTCCACTTGAGGTTGCCGCCGTGCAGGTCGGCGTGAACGATGTGCGCACTCCCGGTGCTGGCATCGGACGTCAGTGCCTCGCTGCACCGCCGGACGGCCCGTCTGAGCACGTCGACGTCCGGCCGGTCGTCGCAGGCCGTGGAGAGCCTGTCCTCGTCGCCGAAGAACGGGTCGCTGAAGACGTCGAGGTGTCCGTCCGAAGGCAGCTGCCAGTGCTGGGCGTGATCGTGCATCGTCGCCATGAGCCTGCCGAGCAGGTGGGCGTGCACCGGTTCGCAGACCCCGACGTTCTCGCCCTCAAGCCAGGAGGCCACCGTCACGAGCCTGTCGTCGATCGCAGCGAACGGGCTCCCGTCCATCGTCAGCCGCGGGACCGGAAGCCGCAGGTCCGTGTCGCGGGCCAGGTCCGCCATCCACGCGCTCTGCGCGACGACATGGGCAGGCGTGCTCAGTGAGTTCGTGTTCACCCGCATGGCGACAGGCACGCCGTCGCGACCGGTCACCTTGAAGGTCGTGTTGAACCCGTGCAGGACGAGCTCGATCGCGGTCGGCTCGATGCCGAACTCCCGCGCACCCTGCTCGGCCACCTCTCGCAGGTGGGCGACCTGCTGCTCCTCGGTGAGCGAGGCATACGGCGTCGGCGGGGGAGGCAGGGTCAATCCCGCCCCTGCCAGGTGCACACGCAGGCCTCGTTGCCATCGGCGTCGGCGAGGATCCAGAAGCGCGGCGCGGCCTCATCCGAGACGAGCGTTCCTCCAGCGTCGAGCGCGGCCTGGATCCGCGCCTGCGCCTCGTCGTGGGCCACGGTGACGTCGATGTGGATCCGGTTGCGCACGGGACGCGGCTCGTCGAGCTGCTGGAACCAGACACCGGGCAGGCGGCTGTGCGGGTCGGCGAGAGCGTCGTCGCCGTCCTCCTCGAACCCGAGGACGGCAGCCCAGAAGGGCCTGATCCGCGCGGTGTCCATGGTGTCGATGGCGATCTCAACCTCTGTGAGGGTGGGGTGCTCGACCTCGCCAGCATGCTGGCTCACGAGATCGTCGACGGCAGAGGCGAATCGCAGATCACGACTGGTGATGCCCCCGACATCGTGGCTGGCCACTGCGAGGACGACCCGGCCCCATCTCAGGTCGATGTCGGGATGGTGGTCGTGCTCCTCGGCGACCGCTCCGACGGCGTCGACGAAGCCGAGCGCGGAGGCGAAGTCGGGGAACGTGACCGAGAGCATGAGCCGGCCGAGCAGGTAGCGCCAGCCCGGCGCACCCTCCTGGGCCTCGGTGCGGGACAACGTGGTGTCAGCCATCTCTCAACAGTAGGGGCCGCACGCCAGGACCGCACGGCCCCGCTCGCGGCCGGGCACGTGGCAGGGTGGCGGTATGCAGACGGCGTCCTACGGAACCTGGACCTCCCCCATCACCGCCGAGTCCCTCACGACCGGCACCGCGCGCATCGACGAGGTACGTGTCGAGGGGCCCCACACCTGGTGGCTCGAGTCGCGTCCCTGGGAGGGCGGTCGCTCGGCGCTGGTCCGGCACGACGGGCACACCGGTGAGCGGCACGACGTGCTGCCCGAGCCGTGGAACGTCCGGTCACGGGTGCACGAGTACGGGGGCGGCGCATACGCGATCGGCAACGGTGTCCTTGTCTTCTCCGACTTCGCGACCAACCGGCTCTATCGCATCTCGACGCACGAGCGGTCGACCCCCTACGAGCCGACGCCGATCACCCCCGAGCTGGCCGTCCGCTTCGGCGGGCTGGTCGTCCACGAGCGTGACGTGTATGCGGTGCGTGAGGACCACAGAGGCGTGCCCGGGAGAGCCGGTGAGGGCGGCGGCGAGCCGGTCAACGAGCTGGTCCGCCTCGACCTCGACTCGACGAACGAGGACGGCGGGGTCGTCATCGCGACCGGCACCGACTTCGTCTCCCGACCAGCGGTCTCCCCCGACGGCACGAGGATCGCGTGGGTGACATGGGACCACCCGAACATGCCGTGGGACTCGACCAGGCTCTGGGTCGGCGAGCTCACCCATGACGGCGTCACCGATATCCGTCAGGTCGCCGGCGGCGAGGGAGTCTCGGTGCTCCAGCCGGAGTTCGCCGACGACGGCACCCTCTGGTTCATCTCCGACGAGACCGGCTTCTGGAACCTCGTCCGCGACGAACCACGGGCGGTCTTCTCGAGCGAGACCGACTTCGGACTGCCCCAGTGGACACTCGGATTCGTCGACTATGCGCTCCTCGACCACGGCCGGGTCCTCACCCGCCGGTATGTCGGCGAGACCGCCCGACTGGCTCACCTCGACCCGGCGACCGGCGTGCTCACCGACATCGCCGACGAGGGCACGATGTTCGACCACCTCCAGAGCGACGGGACGCAGATCGCCTGCCGTCGGCTGCTCGCCGATCGGGTTCCCGAGGTGGTGCGCGGCCCGGCGGAGGGACCGCTCGAGGTCGTCGCCCGATCGTCCGCCGACATCCCCGACGAGGGGTATGTGTCACTCCCCGAACCGTTCACGTGGAGGAACTCATCGGGTCAGGAGGTCCATGGCATCCTCTATCGGCCCCGGAATGCGCAGTTCCGGGCGCCCGAGGGTGAGCTGCCGCCGCTGCTCGTGAGCATCCACGGTGGTCCGACGAGTCGCGCCGAGGCGGCGTATGCGCAGGGCACCCAGTTCTGGACGTCGCGGGGCTTCGCAGTCCTCGACGTCAACCACGGGGGCTCGACCGGCTACGGGCGGGAGTACCGGGAGCGGCTGCGCGGGCAGTGGGGGGTCGTCGACATCGACGACACCCTCACCGGTGCCGCTGCGCTGGCCGCGGCGGGGATCGTCGACGGGTCACGCCTGGCGATCCACGGCGGTTCGGCCGGCGGCTACACGGTGCTGCGCGCCCTGACCGTCGGGGAC
>JAAYSB010000087.1 GCA_012518475.1 Intrasporangiaceae bacterium
CGACCTCGAGCCGCTCCTCGAGCGGCCCATCTCCCTGCACGTCAACGGCTGCCCGAACTCCTGCGCCCGCATCCAGGTCGCCGACATCGGCCTCAAGGGCCAGATCGTCACCACGGACGAGGGCGAGCAGGTCCCTGGGTTCCAGGTCCACCTCGGCGGCGGACTCGCGGCCGGGGGTTTCGGGGCACAGAGCACCGAAGCCGGCCTCGGCCGCACCGTCCGGGGCCTGAAGGTCACCGCCGACGAGCTCGCCCCCTATGTGGAACGGGTCGTGCGCCGGTTCGCGGCATCCCGCAACGACGGCGAGAGCTTCGCCGCCTGGTCTCACCGCGCCACCGACGAGGCGCTGTCATGACGACGACGGGGACCGACCAGGCCCGTGCGACCTCCCGAGAGCTGGTGGAGGCAGCTCTCGAGCAGTATGCGCACGCCAGCGCCGACGAGATCCTGGCCTGGGTCGCTGCCACCGTGCCGGGTCGCATCGCCGTCGCCTCCTCCATGGCGGACACGGCACTGCCGCATCTGGTCTCCCAGCACCTGCCCGGGGTCGAGGTCCTCTTCCTCGACACCGGATACCACTTCCCGCAGACCCTGCAGACGCGTGACGCGGTCGGTCGCCGCCTCGACGTCACGATCCGCACCGTGCGTCCGGACCTCGACGTCGCCGCCCAGGACAGGCTGCACGGACCGGACCTCTTCGCCCGCGACCCCGCCGCGTGCTGCGCCCTGCGCAAGGTCGCGCCGCTCACCGCAGCCCTGAAGGAGTACGACCTCTGGATCACCGGAGTCCGTCGGACCGAGTCCCCCACCCGCGCGATGACACCGATCATCGAGTGGGACGAGACGTTCGGCCTGATCAAGGTCAACCCCCTCGTGGCGTGGAGCGACGACGAGGTCGAGACGTATCTGCGGGACAACGATATTCCCGTCAATCCTCTTCTCACGCAGGGGTATCCATCCATCGGCTGCGCCCCCTGCACCGCACGGGTCGAGCCCGGAGCGGATCCCCGCTCCGGCCGCTGGAGCGGCTTCGAGAAGACCGAGTGCGGCCTGCACCCGGCAGCGGGACCCACCGACCAGGGCAAGGAGCTCTCCTGATGACGACTCTCGCATACCCCAGTACCCTTGCCGGCCAGGAGAATCCGTCGCCCATGCAGCATGACCTGCTCGACCTGCTCGAGAGCGAGGCCATCCTCGTCATCCGTGAGGTCGTCGCCGAGCTCGAGCGTCCAGTCATCCTGTTCAGCGGCGGCAAGGACTCTGTGGTCATGCTGCACCTCGCGACCAAGGCGCTCTGGCCTGCGCGCCTGACGGTGCCGGTGCTCCACGTCGACACGGGCCACAACTTCCCCGAGGTGCTCGCCTTCCGCGACGCAACGGTCGAGCGCCTCGGCATCACGCTGCACGTCGCGAGCGTCCAGGACTACCTCGACGACGGCCGCCTGCGCGAGCGCACCGACGGCACCCGCAACCCGCTGCAGACCCTCCCCCTCCTCGACGCGATCGCCGCGAACCGGTTCGACGGTGTGTTCGGCGGGGGCCGTCGGGACGAGGACAAGGCGCGCGCCAAGGAGCGCATCGTCAGCCTCCGCGACGCCTTCGGCCAGTGGGACCCGAAGAACCAGCGCCCCGAGCTGTGGCGCACGGTCAACACCCGGCACCGGCCCGGTGAGCACGTCCGCGTGTTCCCGCTCTCGAACTGGACCGAGCTCGACATCTGGCGCTACATCGAGCGCGAGCGGATCGAGCTGCCCAGCCTGTACTACGCCCACAAGCGCGAGGTGTTCGAGCGTGACGGGATGCTGCTCGCCCCCGGCCCGTGGAGCACACCGCGCGACGACGAGCAGGTCCGCGCCGAGACGGTCCGCTATCGGACCGTCGGGGACATGAGCTGCACCGGCGCGGTGCGCTCACAGGCGTGCACCGTGGGCGAGGTCATCACCGAGGTGGCCGCCTCGACGCTCACCGAGCGGGGCGCGACTCGCGCCGACGACCGGATCTCCGAGGCCGCCATGGAGGACCGCAAGAAGGAGGGCTACTTCTGATGAGCACCACACCGACGGCGATCGAGCCGGCCACTCCCACACCCACCCTCCTCCGGCTCGCCACAGCCGGGTCCGTCGACGACGGGAAGTCGACCCTCGTCGGCCGCCTCCTGCACGACACCCGGTCCGTTCTCGCCGACCAGCTCCAGGCGATCGAGGACGCGAGCAGGCGGCGTGGCTGGACCGGGGCCGTCGCCGACCTCGCCCTCCTCACCGACGGCCTGCGCGCCGAGCGCGAGCAGGGAATCACCATCGACGTGGCCTACCGCTACTTCGCCACCGCCACACGCTCCTTCGTCCTGGCCGACTGCCCTGGTCACGTCCAGTACACCCGCAACACGGTGACCGGGGCGAGCACCGCCGATGTCGTCCTCGTCCTCATCGACGCCCGCCACGGCGTCGTCGAGCAGACCCGTCGGCACCTCGCCGTCGTCAGCCTGCTGCGGGTCCCCCATGTCGTCGTCGCGGTGAACAAGATCGACCTCGTCGAGAACGCAGCCGACGTCTATGACGGGATCGTTCTCGACATCGAGGATCTGCGCCGCACTCTCGACCTCGACGACGTCATCGTCGTCCCCGTGAGTGCCCTCCACGGCGACAACGTCGTCGAGCCCGGGCCTCGCACCGCCTGGTATGCGGGGCCGACCCTCCTCGAGGTGCTCGAGTCCCTCCCCCTCGAGGAGGAGGACGGACCGGCGAGGTTCCCGGTCCAGCTCGTCATCCGGCCCCAGCACGGGGCGGTGGACCCGTCCCTCACCGACTACCGCGGCTATGCCGGCCACGTCGCCTCCGGCACCGTCCGGGTCGGAGACGAGGTGGTCGTGGCATCGTCGGGGGTGCGCACCCGGGTGGTCGCCATCGACCGCGGCCCGGACCCGGTCGAGTCAGCCTCCGCTCCCCTCTCGGTCACTCTGCGTCTGGCCGACGACGTCGACATCTCCCGAGGTGACGTCATCGCGGCTGCGAGCACGCCCCCGACGCTGACCTCCTCGACCGACGCCGTGCTGTGCTGGCTCAACGAGCGCCCCCTGGCGCCAGGCGCCCGGGTACTCGTCAGTCACGGGACCAGAACGGTGCGGGCCCTGGTGACCGAGATCCACGAACGGCTGGACATCGCCACCCTCTCCGTCGAGCCTGCCCAGTCAGCCACGCTCAACGACCTCGTCCGGGTCACGCTCACGCTGGCCGAGCCGCTCCCCCTCGAGCCGTACTCGCAGTCCCGGCACGCAGGCTCCCTGCTCGTCATCGACCCCCATGACGGGTGGACGCTGGCGGCCGGGATGGTCGCCGCGGCACTGCCGGGAAGCGACGGCGCAGGAGCGCCCCCGCTCGGCGAGGAGGGCTGGCTGTGAGCGTGTCACTGCTCGGGCTGCGCCTTCGTGGGAAGCGCGTTGTCTTCGTCGGCGGCGGTCCCGTCACGGCCAGGAGGGTCCGCGACGTCCTTCGCGACGGCGCCCTCGTCACCGTCATCACCCCGGAGGTCTCCCCGGAGCTCGAGGCTGTCCTCCTCGAGCCCGTGCCACAACCTGGCAATTGCCAGGTTGTGGCACGGGGGTATGCGGGAGCGGCCGACCTGCGCGACGCCTGGCTCGTGCACACCGCCACCGGCAACCCCGACGTCGACGCCCGTGTCAGCGCCGATGCCGAGCGGCTCCGGATCTGGTGCATCGACGCCACGGACTCCGACCGGGCGACGGCCCACGTCCCGGCACGCGGGGTGGTGACGGTCGGGGACGCCAGCCTGTCGGTCGCCGTCCACGGCGGAGCCGACCCGCGTCGCGCCATCACCGCGCGCAACGCCGTCGTCGAGCACCTCGCCTCCGGAATGGTCGACCTTCGGGCCCACCGGTCGCACGACGGCTGGGTCGCCCTCGTCGGCGCCGGACCCGGTGACGACGGTCTGCTCACCCGTCGCGCAGCCGCCCTGCTCGCGAGCGCCGACGTCGTCGTCACCGACCGGCTCGTCCCGGCCGAGCGCCTCGCGTTGCTGCCGTCGGGGGTGCGAGTCATCGATGTGGGCAAGCAGCCGAACCACCACCCCGTCCCCCAGGAGGAGATCAACGCCATCCTCGTCCGCGAGGCCCTGGCCGGGAACGGGGTCGTCCGGTTCAAGGGCGGGGATCCCTATGTGCTCGGCCGCGGTGGTGAGGAGCGGCTGGCCTGCGAGACAGCGGGCGTGTCCGTCGAGGTCGTTCCCGGCATCACCTCGGCTATCGGCGTACCGGCCTCCGCCGGCATCCCCGTCACCCACCGGGGGCTGTCCCGGGGGTTCACCGTCGTCACCGGACACGAGGACCTGAGCGAGCTGCCCTCCGGAAGCGACCACACCGTCGTCATCCTCATGGGAGTGGCGTCCCTGGCCAGGAATGTCACGCTCCTGCGGTCGTCGCGGTCGCTCGGCACCCCCGTCGCCGTCATCGAGCGCGGCTGCACCCCGAGCCAGCGGGTCACACTCGGCAGCCTCGCCGACATCGTCGAGAAGGCCCGGGCCGCACAGGTCGCCAATCCCGCCGTCATCGTCGTCGGGGATGTCGTCCGGCTCGCCCACGACTGGGCTGGTGAGCAGACTGAGTCCGCGACGCATACCGCCCGGGCAGCCGCGGCCCCCGTCCTGACCGGTGCCCGCGCATGAGGGGTCTGCTGCTCATCGCTGCCGCCGGAGTGGGGGCCCAGCTCGTCGACGGCTCACTCGGAATGGGCTACGGGGTGACCTCGGCCTCGCTCCTGCTCGCCCTCGGCACCGCCCCTGCGCTCGCGAGCGCCTCGGTCAACCTCGCCCAGCTCGGCACGACCTTCGTGTCGGGGGTGAGCCACCACCGCTTCGGGAACGTCGACTGGTCCATCGTCCGGCGTCTGGCCGTGCCCGGAGCGGTCGGCAGCCTGGCCGGGGCCACCTTCCTCGCGAGCCTGTCCACCCACGCAGCCCGGCCGCTCATGGCGGTGCTCCTGCTCGTGCTCGCGATCGGCATCATCGTTCGCTTCACGGTGGCCGGCCGCCCAGGGACCGGCGCGCTGGCGCGTCTCACCGCGCGCCGCGCCTTCCTCGGACCGCTCGGGCTCGTCGGAGGGTTCGTCAATGCCACCGGGGGCGGAGGGTGGGGGCCCGTCGTCACGTCGACCCTCATCAGCACCTCTCCCCTCGAGCCCCGGCGGGTCATCGGCTCGGTCTCGGCGTCGGAGTTCCTCGTGACCGTCGCCGCGAGCGTCGGGTTCCTCGTCGGCCTCGGGCTGTCCGGGATCGACCTGCGCATCGTCGGTGCTCTCATGGCCGGGGGCGTCGTCGCCGCACCGATCGCGGCCAGGCTGGCGGGACTGCTGCCTGCCCCGATCCTCGGAATCTGTGTCGGCGGGCTCATCCTCGTGCTCAACCTGCCGGCCGTGCTCTCGGCGGCCGGGATCGACGGTGTGGGCGCGCGCGTCATCGAGGGTGTGCTCGCCACCGCCTGGCTCGCGACCCTGACCCGGACCATCATCACGGTCCGGTCCGAGCGGGCCGCGGAATCAGTGGCACAGGAGGGCCTGGAGGCCACCGCCGACAGTGCTCGGACGATGCGGACGACCCGATGAGCCGCCC
>JAAYSB010000088.1 GCA_012518475.1 Intrasporangiaceae bacterium
ATCAAGGAGATCAAGACCGACATCGCGCGTCGTGAGTACGAGATGCTCCGCAACCTGCGCCGTCTCGGCCTGCCTGCCGTCGAGCCGTATGCGGTCGTCGCCGGTCGCGTCGCAGCGGACGGCGAGCCGCTGGACGGGTGCCTCATCACCCGGCATCTCCAGTTCTCCCTCCCCTATCGCGCGCTGTACAGCCAGTCGCTGCGCCGCGGCACCGCGAGCCGGCTCATCGACGCCCTCGCGGTCCTCCTCGTCCGGCTCCACCTCGCGGGCTTCTGGTGGGGCGACGTCTCCTTGTCGAACACGCTGTTCCGACGCGACGCTGGCGCCTTCGCCGCCTATCTCGTCGACGCCGAGACCGGTGAGCTGCGCGAGCGGCTCTCGGACGGGCAGCGCGAGCACGACCTCGACATCGCGCGGGTCAACATCGCCGGGGAGCTCATGGACCTCGAGGCCGGGGGCCTGCTCCAGGAGGACCGCGACCCGGTCGAGGTGAGTGAGCGGATCATGACCCGATATCGCGAGCTGTGGGACGAGCTGACCGGCACCGAGATCGTCGACACCGGGGAGCGGTGGCGAGTCGAGGAGCGGGTGCGCCGCCTCAACGACCTCGGGTTCGACGTCGGCGAGCTCGAGATGACAACCGACATCGGCGGCACCTCGATCCAGATCCACCCCAAGGTCGTCGACGCCGGGCACAACTCGCGGCGCCTGCTGCGTCTGACCGGTCTCGACGTCCGGGAGAACCAGGCGAGGCGCCTGCTCAACGATCTCGACTCATACCGATCGTATTTCGGGCGTCAGGCCGACGACGAGGAGTCGGTGGCGTTCGACTGGTTGCACCAGGTCTATGAGCCGCTCACGCGCAGCGTGCCGCCGGAGCTGGTGCGCAAGCTCGAGCCGGCGGAGTTCTTCCACGAGCTGCTCGAGCACCGCTGGTATCTCGCCGAGCGGCACCAGCGGGACTTCTCGCTCGAGGAGGTCAAGGCGGACTATCTCGCGCACGTGCTGCCGACCAAGCCGGACGAGAAGGACGTGCTCGGCGTCGACACCGTCGAGATGCCGGTCATCGCCTGGGACGACTGAGCCCATCCCCGCCGACGGATGGTTTTGTGGTGCTCCGGACGCCCGGGAAGCACCAGTTCTCCATCTGTCGACGGAGGCTGCAGGGGCGGTCAGGGCCGGAGGAACTCCAGGCCGGGGAGGTTGCGTGCGATGGCGTAGGCGAGGGTGGCCACGCCGAACGCGATCGGCACCCAGTCCGGTGGGTTGAACACGAAGCGGCGGCCCTGCCAGCGCAGCCACACCCAGCGGCCGAAGCCGACCGCGAGCACGAGGAGCAGGGGCGGCAGGAGCGGGTTGGCCGCGAACGCCGCGGCAAGGTCGCCGTTGAGGAGACTGTGCAGGCAGCGGGCCGTGCCGCAGCCGGGGCAGTAGAGCCCGGTGAGGGCATAGATCGGGCAGAGCGGATAGCCGCCGGCGGAATAGGGGCTGACCGAGCGGATGTAGAACATGCCGGCCAGGCCCCCGGCGGTGAGGACGGCGGGCAGGCCGAGCCGAGCGACCCGCTCAGCAGGGCGCTGGCCGGATCGCTCGGTCGTGGTGATGCTCATGCTGATCGTGCTCCGAAGGACAACGATCTAGCCCGCCGCGGCACGCTGGCGCGCGACTTCGTACAACGTGACACCCACGGAGATCCCGGCGTTGAGCGACTCGACAGCCGAGGACATCGGCACCGAGACGATCTGGTCGCAGGTCTCGCTCACGAGACGCGACAGCCCCTTGCCCTCCGACCCGACAACGACGACGAGTGGCTCTCCGGCCAGCTCGAGAGCCGGAAGCTCGACCTCGCCGTCCATGTCGAGACCGATGACGAAGAAACCCGCCTTGCGGAAGTCCTTGAGGGCGGTCGTCAGATTGCTCGCCTGAGCAACGGGTATGCGAGCCGCGGCTCCCGCGCTCGTCTTCCACGCCGAGGCGGTCATCCCGGCAGACCGCCGGGACGGGACGACGACTCCGTGGCCTCCGAAGGCGGCGACCGACCGGACGATCGCCCCGAGGTTGCGCGGGTCGGTGATCCCGTCGAGCGCGACGACGAGCGGGATGCCGGGTCGCTCCGGGTCGAACAGGTCGCTCGGGTGGGCGTACTCATACGGCGGCACCTGGATCGCCAGCCCCTGATGGACCGCGCCGTCGGTGAGCCGGTCGAGCTCGCCGCGAGGGGTCTCGAGGACCGGGATCGCCCGCTCGGCCGCGATCTTGAGCGCCTCCTTGACCCGGTCGTCGCTCTCGAGGCGGCCGGCGATGTAGAGCGTCGTCACCGGCACGTCGGCGCGCAGTGCCTCGAGCACGCTGTTGCGCCCGGCGACCATCTCGCTGCTCGCCTTGTCGCGCTTCGGTGAGCGGGTCGGACGGCCGGCTCCGCCGCGGGTGCCGGCAGCCTTGGCCGCGGTCTTCGCCTTCTTGTGGGCCTGGTGATAGGGCCGGTCGCTCGCCTTCGGGGTCGGGCCCTTGCCCTGGAGCCCCTTGCGACGCTGTCCGCCGGAGCCGACCTGCATGCCCTTCTTCGAGCCGGACTTGCGGACTGCCCCGCGTCGGGATGAGTTGCCTGCCATGTCCTAGTCGCCCTTCTGTGTCGACACCCTGGCAAGGGACCATCGTGGTCCGCTCGGGGTGTCCTCGATCGCGATCCCGGCGGCGGTCAGCTCGTCCCGGATCGCGTCCGCTGTCGCGAAGTCCTTGTTCTGACGCGCCTGCTGGCGCGCCGCGAGTCGTCCCTGAATGAGCGCGTCGAGGGCCGCAGTCGCACCGTCGCCGGCGGTTGCGCCACGCTCCCCCCAGGCGGGGTCGAGCGGGTTGACCCCGAGGATGTCGGTCATCGCCACGACGAGGTATGCGGCCTCCTGCGCAGCACCGACGTCACCTTTGTCGAGGGCCGAGTTGCCGGCCCGGATCGTGTCGTGGACGACAGCGAGCGCGCCGGGCACCCCGATGTCGTCGTCGAGGGCCGCGACGAAGCCCTCGGGCAGCTGCTCCTCGCCGGTCGGTGACAGCGTGGCCCCGCCGTCGAGAACATCATCGAGGGCCCGCCCGAGGAAGCCCTCGATGCGCTCGACCGCTGCCTGCGCCTCGTCGAGGGCACCGTCGTGGTACTCGATCATCGACCGGTAGTGGGCGGCGGTGAGGTAGTAGCGCAGCACGATCGGGCGAACCGTCCGGGTCAGCTCGGTGACAGCGAGAGCGTTGCCGAGCGACTTGCCCATCTTGGCGCCCTTGACCGTGACCCAGGCGTTGTGCAGCCAGTACCGCGCGAACCCGAGCCCGGCGGCCTGGGACTGGGCCTGCTCGTTCTCGTGGTGCGGGAAGCGCAGGTCGACCCCGCCGCCGTGGATGTCGAAGGTGTCGCCGAGGTACTTGCGGGCCATCGCCGAGCACTCCAGGTGCCAGCCCGGCCGTCCCCGTCCGAACGGCGTCGGCCACGAGGCCGTCTCCGGCTCCCCGGGCTTGTGCCCCTTCCACAGAGCGAAGTCACGGGGGTCACGCTTGCCACGCGGGTCGGCGTCGGCAGCGTCCTCCATGTCGTCGACCTTCTGGCGGGTGAGCGAGCCGTACTCCGGCCAGGAGCGTACGTCGAAGTAGACGTCTCCGCTGCCGTCCGCGGCGGGATAGCCGTGGCCCTTGTCGATGATCGTCTCCATGAGCTCGACCATCTCGGTGACGTGGCCGGTCGCGCGCGGCTCATAGGTGGGAGGCAGGACGTTGAGCAGCCTGAGTGCGTGGGAGGTGTCGGTCTCGTTGCGATAGCTCAGCGCATACCACTCCTCGCCTGCCTCCTTGGCCTTGGCGAGGATCTTGTCGTCGATGTCGGTGACGTTGCGGACGAGGTCGACCTGGTAGCCGTGGCCGCGCTCGAGCCAGCGGCGCAGGACGTCGAAGGCGACAGCGAAGCGGACATGGCCGATGTGCGGGGCGCCCTGGGTCGTGAGCCCACAGATGTAGATCCCCACCCGACCAGGGGTCAGCGGGGTGAACGCGCGCAGCTCACGCGTCGCAGTGTCGAAGAGGTGCAGACTCACCCGGCAAGCCTACCGGCGCCGCACAGTCCCTCTCGTCCCAGCTTTCTCTCCCCATGCGGGAAAGGGTGACTGCACAACGCTTCGGCAGCAGGGTGAAGTCACCCTTTAACGGGTGGGGAGAGAAAGTTGAGGTGCGAGGGCGGCGCGGTCAGTGGCCGCGATCGATCCACTCCTGCCGGTGCGGCTTCTCGGCGCCGATCGTCGTGGGGTCGCCGTGGCCCGTGAGGACGACGGTCTCCTCGGGCAGGGCGAGAAGCCGCTCGCTGATCGAGGCGATGATCGTCGGGAAGTCGCTGTAGGACCGGCCGGTCGCTCCGGGCCCTCCGTTGAAGAGGGTGTCCCCGGAGAAGAGCACGCCAAGGTCGGCGACGTAGAAGCAGCACGCGCCAGGGGCGTGCCCCGGGGTGTGCAGCACCTCGATCGTCACGTCGCCGACGGTGATCCGGTCGCCGTCAGCGAGGTCGTGGTCGGGAGCCTCCTCGATGATCTCGTCCCAGAGCATCCGGTCGTCGGGGTGCAGCTGGGACTCGGCCCCGGTGAGGTCCTGGAGTGCCTCGACGGCGTTGATGTGGTCATTGTGCCCGTGGGTGAGCAGGATCGAGGCGACGACGCGGTCGCCGACGACCGAGCGGATGGCCTCGGCGTCGTGGGCGGCATCGATGACGATGCACTCGCGCTCGTCCCCGATGACCCACACGTTGTTGTCGACCTCCCACGATCCGCCGTCGAGCTCGAAGACCCCGGAGGTGATGACCTTGTCGATCCGGACCCCTCCCTCGGAGGCGGGCAGGGTCAGCTCAGTGTTCTCAGGCATGAGACTCTCCTCGGTGGCTCAGGAATCCAGGACTACGACGGAGCGCAGCACGTCGCCGCCGTGCATCTTCGCGAAGGCTGCCTCTACGTCGCCGATGCCGATCTTCTCGGTGACGAAGGCGTCGAGGTCGAAGCGGCCCTGCTGATAGAGGTCGACGAGCATGGGGAAGTCCCGGTTCGGCAGGCAGTCGCCGTACCAGCTGGACTTCAGGGCGCCGCCGCGGCCGAAGATCTCGATCATCGGCAGGGTGACCTGCATGTCCGGGGTGGGGACTCCGACGAGGACGACGGTCCCGGCGAGGTCGCGGGCGAAGAACGCCTGCTCGTAGGTCTCGGGCCGGCCGACCGCCTCGACGACGACGTCGGCGCCGTTGCCGCCGGTGAGCTCCCGGATCCTCTCGACCGGGTCCTCGGTCCGGCTGTTGATCGTGTGGGTGGCGCCGAACGCCTTCGCGCCCTCGAGCTTGCGGTCGTCGACGTCGACGGCGATGATCGTCGTCGCTCCGACGACCTTGGCCCCCTGGATCGCGGCGTTGCCCACGCCCCCGCAGCCGATGACGGCGATGGAATCTCCGAGGCCTACGCCACCGGTGTTCACGGCAGCGCCGAAGCCGGCCATGACACCGCAGCCGAGCAGCCCGACGGCGGCGGCCGAGGCCTCGCGGTCGACCTTGGTGCACTGTCCGGCGGCGACGAGGGTCTTCTCGATGAACGCACCGATGCCGAGGGCAGGTGACAACTCCGCGCCGGCCATCTCGTCGCCGTCGGCGAGAGTCATCTTCTGGGTCGCGTTATGGGTGGCGAAGCAGTACCAGGGCTTGCCCTTGTGGCACGCGCGGCAGTTGCCGCAGACGGCCCGCCAGTTGAGGATGACGAAGTCTCCCGGCGCCACCTCTGTGACGCCCTCACCGACGGCCTCGACGGTGCCGGCGGCCTCGTGGCCGAGCAGGAACGGGAAGTCGTCGTTGATGCCGCCCTCGCGATAGTGCAGATCGGTGTGGCACACCCCGCACGCCTCGACCTTGACCACGGCCTCGCCCGGTCCCGGGTCTGGGACGACGATGTCGACGAGCTCGACGGGGGCACCCTTGGCCCGAGCGATGACTCCCTTGACGACCTGCGACATGACGATGCTCCTTTGTTACCGAAGTGCGATTGTCCCAACTCTAGGAGGTTGCGCTCACCAGCGCAGTCGCGACCGCCGCGATACCTTCCCCCCGGCCGGTCAGGCCGAGACCGTCGGTCGTCGTGCCGCTCACCGACACCGGCGCCCCGGCGGCTGCGCTGAGAGCCGCCTGGGCCTCTTCCCTGCGCGTGCCGATCTTGGGCCGGTTGCCGATGACCTGGACGGCGATGTTGCCGATCTCGAATCCTGCCTCGCGCACCAGCCGAGCCGCCTCGGCCAGGAGGGTGGCCCCGGAGGCGCCGGCGAGCTCGGGCCGGTCGGTGCCGAAGTGGGCGCCGAGATCACCGATCCCGGCAGCCGAGAAGATCGCATCACAGGCGGCGTGGGCGGCGACATCGGCGTCCGAGTGGCCCTCGAGCCCAGGCTCCCCCTCCCACTTCAGCCCGGCGATCCAGAGCTCGCGGGGAGAGTCGGCGGGCGCATACCCATGAACGTCGGTGCCGATCCCGATTCGTGGCAGGGCGGTCATCGCTCTCCTCCGGCCAGGACGCGCTCGGCCCTCTCGAGGTCGTCGGACGTCGTGATCTTGAAAGCGAGCGCGTCGCCGTCGACGACGACGACGTTGTGGCCGGTCAGCTCAACCAGGGCCGCGTCATCGGTGGCGGCGACATCGGCGGCGTACGCGGCCCGCAGGATGTCGGCCGCGAAACCCTGGGGGGTCTGGATCGCCCGGAGGGTGGCCCGGTCCGGGGTTCCGGTGATAACGCCGGCGGGATCGACCGTCTTGACGGTGTCGACGACGGGTATGCCGGGAACGGCTCCCGCAGCGCCCCCGGCAACGGCGTCGATGACCCGCTCGAAGACAGCGGTCGGGGTCAGGCACCGTGCAGCATCGTGGACGAGCACGATCTCGAGCTCGTCGGGCAGAGCGACCAGGCCGGCGCGTACCGAGTCGGTCCGCTCGGCACCGCCGGCGACGACGCTCGACGCGAAGCACGGGCACCCGAGATGGAGGTCGAC
>JAAYSB010000089.1 GCA_012518475.1 Intrasporangiaceae bacterium
GCCCGGGTCCGAGAGGTGAGGTCGCCGGCCCGGGCCACCTTGTGGCGGGCGAGCGACTGCTGGGCGTTGCGGGTCACCGTCTCGAGGAGGGCCCGCTTGTCGCCCCGGCTGGGCACCCGGATACGCACCTTGCTCCCCCGCCGTTCACGCAGCCACTGCTCGAGCTGGTCAGCGGTGTCGGGCAGGACGGGGACGAGGATCTCCCGGGGGATGTCGTCCCCCTCCTCGGTGCCGTACATCTCGGTGATGAGGTGCCCGACGACCTCCGTCAGCGACTCAGCCTCCTTCTCGGCCACCCAGCCGCGCTGCCCCCGGACCCGTCCGTCACGCACCATGAAGACGTGGAAGGCGGCCTCGAGCTCGTCGTCCGCGATCCCGATGACGTCGGCGTGGGTGCCGTCCGGCAGGACCACGGTGGAGCGCTCCAGTGCCTTGGTCATGGCCCCGATGTCGTCGCGGAGGCGGGCGGCCCGTTCGTAGTCGAGCTCGGCGGCCGCCTGCTTCATCTCCTGCTCGAGCCGAGTGACATGGCTGCGGGCACCGCCGGCGAGGAAGTCGCACAGGTCCTCGGCGATGTCACGGTGCTGTTCTGGAGTGACGCGTCCGATGCACGGCGCGGAGCACTTGTCGATGTAGCCCAGGAGGCATGGCCGGCCCGAGGACGCCGCCCGCCGGTACACCCCGGCAGAGCAGGTGCGCACCGGGAAGACGCGCAGCAGCAGGTCAAGGGTCTCCCGGATCGCCCACGCGTGGGCGTAGGGACCGAAGTAGCGGGTGCCCTTGCGTTTCGCGCCCCGAAGCACCTGCGCTCGGGGAATCTCCTCCCCCAGGGTGACCGCGAGGTAGGGGTAGGACTTGTCGTCCCGGTACTTGACGTTGAAGCGGGGCTCGAACTCCTTGATCCACGAGTACTCGAGCTGGAGGGCCTCGACCTCGTTGGCGACCACGGTCCACTCGACACTGGCCCCGGTCCGGACCATCGCCTGGGTCCGCGGGTGCAGGGCGCTCGTGTCCTGGAAGTAGGAGCTCAGCCGGGGCCGGAGCGAGCTGGCCTTGCCGACGTAGATGACCCGGCCGTGGACGTCCCGGAAGCGGTACACCCCTGGGTCGCGCGGGATGCTCCCCGGCGCGGGGCGATAGCTGGAGGGATCGGCCATGGGGTCCAGCCTACGAACGTGTGCCGACAGCGCGAGCCCCGGTCAGGAGACGGAGATGTCCCCACCCTCGACAGTCACCGTCTTCTCGGTCAAGCCGCTGCGCGCGGGACCGGACAGCACGGCACCCGTGGAGAGGTCGAAGGCACTGGCGTGGCACGGGCAGACGATGTGCCCGTCCCGGATCTGGGTCACGGGACAGCCCTGGTGGGGACAGATGCTCGAGAAGGCCTTGAACTCCCCCTCGGTCGGCTGGGTGACGACCGTCTGTGCTCCCGCGACGATGATTCCGCCGCCCACCGGGACGTCTGCGGTCGAGGCGACGGGTGCCACCTCTGCGGCAGCGGCTGCATCCGCCGCGGCCCGGGACGCCTCCCGGTTGCGGGTTGCCGCGTCAGACGCCCGCTGCCCGGC
>JAAYSB010000090.1 GCA_012518475.1 Intrasporangiaceae bacterium
GACGCCGACGCCGAGGCTGCCGAGGCCGAGCGCCTGCGTGCCGAGGCCGAGACCCGCGCCCAGGAGGCGCAGCGCATGGCCGACGAGGCACGGGACCGGGGCGCGGACGCCGAGAGCGCCCGCAATGACTACATCGAGGAGCTGCGCGAGGCCGACCGCGTCGACCCGGACATCGAGACCGACAAGGACGGCAACCGCGTCGACGGCACGGCCCCGGGTGGTCTCTCTGCGGCCGGCGCTGCCGGTGCCGGCGCCGCTGCGGCCGGCGCAGCCCACGACGGCGACCGTCACGACGAGGATGGTGCCTTCGACGACCGCGACGGCGACGGCGTTCCGAACGCTGTGGACCCCAACGACGACCACACCTTGTCTGAGGAGGAGCGCCGCGAGCGTGAGCTGCGCGAACGCGACGACCGGGACCGCTCCTGACCACCCCGGCCCGGGTGGAGGTTCCCGGCGCCAGATCGCTGCCCCCGGGGATCTCCACCCATGTCGAGGACGATCCTCGATACGCTGCCTGAAGCAGACCACGACCCGAGGAGCGAGCCCATGGACGACATCCGCAACCTGGCCAAGGAAGGGCAGGCGCTGCTCGAGCAGGCCCGCAACGAGAGCTCCGGTCGGTCGAGCGTGAGCCTCGTCCACGTAGACCGGCAGCGGGCCGTCCTCATGGGGCTGACGGCCGGCAGTGGCCTCTCACCCCACGAGGCTCCCCCTGCGGCGACCCTGCAGTGCGTCACCGGCCATGTCCGCCTCTATCTCACGGACGGTGCCACCGAGGACGGCACGACGGAGTGGCTGCTCGAGGACGGCGACATCGTCCCCATCCCCCAGGCCCGCCACGGCGTCGACACGATCAGCGACAGCGTCATCCTCCTCACCGTCAGCCTCTGAGCCCGGACTCCTCCGGGAAAGCACACGACCCCACGTCACCGGCCGGATGGGCCAGGTGAGTGGGGTCGTCGGCTGCTCGGGCTACTCGGCCCGGTGGAAGCCGGCGCGCTCGGCAAACCCGGCGTCGAGGAACCAGACGTCGGGCTCGGTCTGGACATACCAGGGGCTGTGCAGGTCCTGATAGGTCTTGGTGTCGAGGTTGGCCTTGATCGGGTGGCCCAGCGGCTGGGCTCCGTCCTCCGTCGGGGCGGCAGAGCCGATCCCGAACCCTCCGTCGACGACCTCGTGCAGCTCGGAGATGCGCACGACGGGGAACAGGTCCCCGGCCACCTCACCGGCGGGTGCTGCCGTGGTCTCGGCGGAGTCGTCGGCGAACCCGTCGGACGCGGTGCCTTCGGTCTCGCTCGTGGTCATGAACTCATCATCCTTCCCTGGTGCAGGGTCGTCGGCGTCGTTGCCGGCGACTCCCGCCTCGGCGTTGTCGGTCGTGATCGGGTGGGGGGCTGCGTCGTCGTCGACGCCCTCGAGGTCGGCGGAGACAGGTGCGGGCTCGAGGCGCGGGGCGGGTTCGAGGGCAGGATCGGCAGCCGGCTCGTCCACGAGGGTGGTGTTCAGCTGCTCACGGAGCGTGCGATACAACGGCGTCGAGTCGCCGGCTTCGTCGTCGATGGGCGCCGGCTCGTCGACAGCGAGATCCTCGGACCGGTCCGGACCGTCAGCATCCTCGTCAGCGTCGTCGGACAGGTCCTGCGCACCGGTCTCCGACGTCAGATCCGATCCCTCGTGCTCATCGCGGACGACCCGGTCCGACTCGACCTCAGGATGAGCCTGCTCGGCCTCGGTCTCCACGACGTGGTCAGCGCCGGGATCGGTGGTGACGGACTGCTCCTCGTCGAGCCACTCAGGGGGAGCCTCGGGCGTCGGGGTGTCCTCGGGAATAGAGGTGGCGGCGGCGGGGGCTTCGAAGCCGGCAGCCGGACCTTCAGCTTCAGTGCCAACAGGGTCCGGGCCACTCACGGGGGCATCGCGCGCCGGGTCGACTGTGCCGGCGGATGCGCCGTCGCGCCGGAATAAGAGATAGAGCACCAGCAGCGCGATGATCGCCAGCGCAACGAGCAGCAGCAGGGGAACCATGCCAATCGGACCCATTGGTGGCTTGCCTCCAGTCGTCAGGGGAAAAGCCCTTGGGTGAAACATATCGTCCCCAGCGGGCCGCAGCGACAGTGGGCCCGGCACAATCGCCCGACCGAGCGCGTGCCCAGCGACTCTGCGGCGTGCGCAACGGGTTTGGGGCAGTCACGGTGCGCATCGAGTGTCGGAGGCGCTAGAGGACGGCGCCTGGATTGAGGAGTCCTTGGGGGTCGAGAGCGGCCTTGATCGCCCGGGAGACAGCCATGACGTGCTCCCCCACCTGGGCCGGCAGTGCCGACTTCTTCAGGCGACCGACGCCGTGCTCTCCGGTGATCGTGCCGTCGAGCGAGATGGCCAGCGCCATCACCTCGTCGAAGGCCGTGCGGTCCCGGGCACCGGAGTCAGCGTCGCTCGCGTCATAGACGATGATCGGGTGGGTGTTGCCGTCGCCTGCGTGCGCGACGACGGGGATGTCGACACCCTGACGTTGTGCGATCTCAGCGATCCCGTCCAGGAGGCGCGGCAGGAGCGGCACCGCGACGCCCACGTCCTCGAGGAGGAGGGATCCGCGCATCTCGATGGCGGGGAACGCCGCCCGGCGAGCGGCGCAGAACAGCTCGCCCTCGTCGGCGTCGTCGGTCGTGAAGACCTCCGTCGCACCGTGGGTGGCGCAGGCCGCAGCCATCGCCTCAATCTCCGCCGTGCGGGCCTGGCCCGGAGAGTCCGACTGGGCGACCAGCAGCGCCCCGGCGGAGCGGTCCAGACCCATCGACCGGAAGTCCTCGACAGCGTTGATGGACGCGTTGTCCATGAGCTCCATCATCGAGGCGCGCAGCGCGGCCCCGATGGCGACGACCGCGTCGGCCGCTGCCCGCACGGTAGGGAAGGACGCGACGAGGGTGGCTGCGGGCGGCAGTGCCGGAACGAGGCGGAGCGTTGCCCCGACGATCACGCCAAGCGTTCCTTCACTGCCGACGAAGAGCTTCATGAGGGAGAGGCCGGCGACGTCCTTGACCTGTCGCCCGCCGAGACGAAGGAGGCGTCCATCGGCGAGCACGACGTCGAGGCCGAGGACATAGTCGGTCGTCACGCCGTACTTGACGCAGCACAGGCCGCCGGCGTTCGTCGCGAGGTTGCCTCCGATGGAGCAGATCTCATAGGACGACGGGTCCGGCGGATACCAGAGCCCGTGCGCCGCGGCCGCCCGCTTGACGTCGATGTTGAGGGCTCCCGGCTCGACTCTGGCCGTGCGCGTCGGCACGTCGATCTCGATTCCCGTCATCCGGTCCAGGGAGATCGTCAGGGCACCGTCGACAGCCGAGGACCCGCCGGAGAGCCCCGACCCGGCACCGCGCGGCACGACCGGGGTTCCGGTCTCGGCAGCCCACCTCATGGCCGCGACCACCTGGTCGACGGAACGGGCGCGCAGGACTGCACAGGGCATACCGACCGACGGGTCTTTGGCCCAGTCGCGGCGATAGGGCTCCATCGAGTCCGGGCCGGTGAGCAGGTCCGCTTCTCCCACGGCAGCCGCGAGGTCGGCCAGCTGAGCAGTGAGATCGGTCATCACGCCAACCGTACTCAGGTCTAGAGTCGGCAGGCACTGACCGACCACGGCGAGTTCGTCGAGTTCCGACCGGGAGACCAAGGATGTCGCGAGAGTTCCGCTTCCGCGACATCGCACTCCCTGCCTACGGGCCGACGCTGGTCAACTCCCTCGGCCACGGCGCGATGATGCCTGTCCTTGCGCTGCGGGCCCGCGAGCTCGGCGCCAGTGTCGCGATGGCTGCCTTCGTCGTCGCCCTCATCAGCGTCGGGATGCTGATCGGCTCGCTCCCCGCTGCTGCCGTCATCGCCCGGATCGGTGAGCGGAACGCCCTGTTCATCGCCGGTGTGCTCGACGCCGTTGCCATGGCCGCGGCCGCGATCACCCCCACGGTGTTCTGGCTGGCCGTCGTCGTGATCGCCAGCGGCACGATGTGGACCGTCTTCCTCATCGCCCGCCAGGGTTTCATGATCGACGCGGTGCCGTTCGAGAAGCGAGCACGGGCGCTGTCACTGCTGGGCGGAGCGCACCGCGTGGGCCTCTTCGGCGGTCCCCTCATCGGCGCCGCCCTCATCCAGCTCGACGGACTCCGGGCGGTGTTCCTCATGGCCGCAGCGCTGTCGTTGGCCGCAGCCGCCCTCGCCTTTACGATGCCGGACCTCGGCTCGGAGCAGCGGATCGAGGCCCGCGCCGAGGGGCACGCCCCGGTGCTGCGGGTGCTGTGGCAGCACCGCGCAGCGATGGTGACGATCGGCGGCTCCCTGGCGATCCTCGGCGCCTCCCGCGCCATCCGCACCGCCCTGCTCCCACTGTGGGCGGAGCACGTCGGGATCTCCGCCAGCACAACGTCGCTGATCTTCGCCGTCGCATCCGGCGTCGAGCTGCTCCTCGTCTATCCGGGCGGGTGGCTCATGGACCAGCACGGCCGCGCCGTCAGCGCCGTCCCCGTCGCCGCGAGTGCGGCCCTGGCCTGCCTCGTCCTGCCTCTAGCCCAGTCGGTCGTCACCGTCACCTTCGTGATGATCCTGCTCGCCGCCGGCAACGGCTTCGGCTCCGGAGTGGCGATGACGATGGGGGCGGACACCGCACCGGCCGCCGCCCGGGCACAGTTCCTCGGAGGTATGCGCCTGTCCGGTGACGTGGGCATGGCCGGTTCTCCGCTGCTCCTCAGCGCACTCGCCGCCGTGCTCTCACTCGGCGGTGCCGCAGTGATCCTCGGGGCGCTCGGCGTCGCGGGAACGGCCTGGGTGGCCTACTGGACCACCAGGCTCGACCATCGGCTCGGATTCGGGAAGCACCGCGAGAGCTGACGTCTCGCCCCTACGAGCTCGGGCGCTGCAGCCGGTCGAGGAAGGCGATGAGCAACGCCTCACGCAGCGGAGCAGGGGCGACGTTGAGGAGGGCGTTGACCGGAGCCATCCGCTCGGGCAGGGCGAGGCCCTCGTCACCGGCCAGGCCGGCGAGCTGGAGCAGTCCGTCGAAGGCCTCGTCATCGAGGGTGGCCGGGTCGAGTGCGGTCGCTGCGGCCGCCAGACCCGGATCCACCTCGATGGGACCCGCGGCCACGGCAGCGGCGACCGACTCGCGCAGGGCCTCGAGGAAGTCCTCGACGCCGGGCTCGGTGGCAGCACTGACCGTGAGGTGCAGCGTCGGGGGCATCGACCGGTACGCCATCTGCGGCTGGACGTACCAGCCCCGGGTGAGCATCTCGTCGGCGATGGTGAAGATGTCGCAGCTCTCGTCGGCCGCGACGGCCACGAGGGTCGAGTCCGGCTCGACGACGACCCGGAGGTGCTCGATCCCACGCTCCCAGTCCAGGCCGATCGCGGAGGCGAGCGCCGCGGCACCGGAGCGGGCCTGGCGGGCCAGCGCCACATACCCACTCTCACCGATCGCCCGCGTCACCGCCCAGGCGGCGGCGAGCGGGCCGCCCGACTTCGTCGACTGGAGGGTCGAGTTGAGCATCGTGTACCCCGGCCACGACGCGAGCGCGAAGTACTGCGGGCGGCGCAGGTCGGGAGTGCGGTGCAGGAGCAGCGAGACGCCCTTGGGTGTGTAGGCGTACTTGTGCAGGTCGACGCTGATGCTCGTCACGCCCGGCACCGCGAAGGTCCACGGCGGCACCGACGCTCGGTCGACCGCCGTGAGATACGGCAGCACCCAGCCGCCGATGCACGCGTCGACATGGCAGCGGATGCCCCTCTCGGCAGCGATCGCGGCGATCTCGGTGATCGGGTCGACGACGCCGTGGGCGTAGGACGGCGCCGAGCCGGCAAGCAGGATCGTCCGGTCGGTCACGGCGGCCCGCATCGCCTCGGGGTCGGCGCGGACGGTGCGCTCGTCGACGTCGACGAGGACCGCCTCGACCCCGAAGTAGTGCGCGGCCTTGAGGAAGGCGGCGTGGATCGTCGTGGGCAGCACCATCTGCGGGTTGCTGACGTGGGGGTATGCGTCGCGCGCCGTGAGCACGGCCAGCAGGACCGACTCGGTCCCGCCGGAGGTGACGGTGCCGACGGCACCGACACCGTCTGCGTTCCCCTCTCCGCCGAGGAGCCGGGCGGCGGTGGCGACGAGGTCGTTCTCCATCTCCAGGAGCGAGGGGAAGGCGGTCGGGTCGAGGCCGTTGCTCGACGCATACCGAGCGAGCGCCTCCCGGCCCAGCTCGTCGACGTCGGTGAGGCCGGAGTCGTAGACATAGGCGAGAGTGCGTCCGCCGTGGGTGGGCAGGTCGCGGGTCTGCAGGGCCTCGAGCTGGGCCCTGATCTCGTCGAGGTCCCCGTGGACTCGGGTCATGGTCGGGCTCCTTCGGCGGCGAGAGCGGCGCGGACCTCGTTCTGGTCGAGGCGGTAGCGGACGAGGGTGAAGAGCGACAGGGCGATGAGGACGGCCGGGATGACGGAGAAGCCCCAGGCGATCGCGGTGAGGGCGGACTCGGGCTGCTGGGCCGAGCCGTCGGTCGAGGAGACGTAGCCGCCGAGGGACAGGACCCCGGCATAGAGGAGCGGGCCGAGGGCCAGGCCGAAGGTCTCCCCCGCCGTCCAGACACCGGTGTAGACGCCGACGCGGTTCTCGCCGGTGCGCATCCCGTCGATGGCTGCGTTGTCGGGGAGCATTGCCATCGGGAACATCTGGGCGCCGGCATAGCCGACGCCGATGACGGCGACCGTTGCGATCAGGGCTGCGGTGCTGAGCCGCATCGTGAGAAGGCTGACGAGCGCTCCCCCACCGAGCAGCGCCGAGGAGAGCAGGTAGCCGAGCTTCTTGTCGTAGCGTTCGGCGAACCTCTGCCAAAGCGGGGTGACGAGCAGAGCCGGACCGACGAAGGCGACGAACAGGACGGTCGACATGCCCGTCGCGCCGAGGAGGACCCGGGCGATGTAGTCGACGGCCGCGAGCATCGCACCGACGGCGAGGGCCTGGATGACGAAGGTGATGAGGAGCAGCCGGAAGTTGCGCGCCTGCGCGACGACCCGGAGCTGCTCGCCGAGGCTGCCGCCGGCCTCGCCGTAGGAGCGCATCGCGACGCCGCGGGTACCCCGCCAGGCGCCGAAGGCACCGACCAGGATGAGGGCTCCGACGAAGAGCCCGACCGCGCGGTAGTCCCAGTCCGGGGACAGCGCGTCACGGATGGCCGGTGACACTCCGCCGCTGACGAGGATGGCCACGGCGAGGATCGCGACCCGCCACGTCATGAGCCGGGTCCGCTCGTCGTAGTCGTCGGTCATCTCCGCCGGCATTGCGACGTAGGGCACCTGGAAGAACGCGAACGCCGTCGCGCACGCGAGGAAGGCGACGACCACCCACGTCGCCGCGATCCCCCGCGGGCTCGTCGGCCCGAAGAACAGCAGGGCGAAGCAGATCGCGAGCGCGACACCGGCCTTGAGGAGGAACGGCCGGCGCCTGCCGTCGGGGTGGGTCGACCGGTCCGAGATCCGTCCGGCGATCGGGTTGAGGATCGTGTCCCAGGCCTTGGGCAGGAAGACGATGAGGCCGGCCAGGCCGGCGGCGATCCCGAGCCGGTCGGTGAGGTATGGCAGGAGGAGGAGACCGGGGACCGTGCCGAACGCTCCGGTCGCGACGGAGCCCAACGCATACCCTCTCCGCGCGGAGGCAGGGAGCGCGGACGGCGACGTTCCAGCGGCAGCCATGACGGGACCATACCGGCGCCCACAGGTCTAGCGGGGGGCAATAGGGTGGAGGTAGCCGGAAGGTCGAGCACGAGGAGGCAGCGATGAGCAACGAGCAGACTCACGACACCCACGAGGATCGGGTCCCCCCAGGGGCGATCGTCATCGGCGTGGACGGCAGCGACCGGGACCACAGCTGCATCCGCTACGGCGCTGGGGCGGCCTCGCGCACCGGCAGACCACTGCACCTTCTGCACGCCCAGGACATCGCCGTCGAGCTCGCCGCCGCCAACCCGATCGCGGCCCGGGGTCTGGCGTTCGTCCCGGATTTCGTCCTCGACAGCGGCGTCCTTCGTGATGCGCTGGCGTGGACGCGCGAGGAGTTCCCCGACATCGACGTCACCGGCTCCGAGCCGTGGATGCACCCTGAGGAGGCGCTCATCGAGGCGTCCGAGGACGCCTATCTCATCGTCGTCGGCTCGAGCCGGATCAGCGGACTGGAGCGGATTCTTCTGGGGCGTTCGGCCCTGGCCGTCTCCCTGCACTCCCGGTGCCCGGTCGTCATCATGCCCGAAGGTGGGCGCACCGACATCGACGGCCCGGTCGTGCTCGGCTTCGACGGCAGTGAGGGCGCCCGCTCCGCCGCCCGCCGCGCGTTCTGGGTGGCCGACCTGCGCGGCGCCCCCGTCCGGATCATCACGAGCTGGTATGCCGAGGTCGTCGACGGCTCTGTCGTCACCACCCCCGGCACACCGGCGTGGGAGCAGGTGGAGAGCGGCTATCGGCGGATGGTCGAGGAGGGCATCGCCGACATCCGGTCGGAGTACCCGAACACCGAGGTCGACATCCAGGTCGTCCGCGGCCCGGCCGCCGAGGTCCTCGCCAAGCAGTCCGCCGACGCGTCGCTGCTCGTCATCGGCTCGCGTGGTCGTGGCGGCTTCCGGGGCATGCTGCTCGGCTCGGTCTCGCACAAGGTCCTCGAGACGGCCACGTGCCCGGTCATGGTGATCCGGGACAAGAAGCAGAAGAGCTGAGCCCCGTGCGCCGCGGGAGCCGGGACCGGTTCCGCGGACAGATCGCCGGCGTCGGGACGACGTCCGGCACCCGCCTCGTCGTCGGACGGTGGCTCTCCTCGCCGCTCAGCCCAGAAACGGGCGGCGCCTTCGCCGACGTCATGATCGAGCGCGCCGACGCGCACCGCATCCTCCTCGCCCCCTCGGAGGAGATCAGGACGTATGTCACACGCACCTATTGCTTCGACGAGTCCCGCATCGAGCCGGTCACCGTCGAGGAGAGCGGCCGAGTCTGGCGGGTGTCGACGCCGTCGCTGCGACTCGCCTTCACCGTGGGGACGCGACTGCCGCTCGGCTGGGCGCTGCGCGCCGTGCCACGGCCGGTGGCGACAGCGCCGGCCTTCTCGCGCGCGATCGCTCCGGTCGCGGCCCGGCTCGTGCCCGGGGTCCGCACCGTCGGGACAGCGCTCGAGGGACGTCAGGAGTACTACGGCGCAACGGATCTGCGACGGATCACCTCGGCGGCGGGGATCTTCGACGACGAGCCACTCGGGGAGCTCGCCCCGATCGACCCACCCTGCCGTTTCGGGTTCAGCTCGACGCCACCCTGGCCGTCTCTGACCACGGTGACGACGACGGTCGAGCACGTCGGCTGAGTTGTCCTAGCGGTCGAGGACGACGGTACGGGCAGGCCGTGGGTACGCCGGGCATACCCACTGATCAACACGTGACCGACGGCTATGACGCCCCCCAGCCCAAAGCTCGGCCAGCGCGACGCACCGCCCTCGCACTCACGCTGAACCGGGCGCAGGGTGGTTCCTCCAGGTGAGGAGGGCCTTCGCCGTTTCGCTGCTATGTGGAAGAACTGGCGGGGACTCGGGCCCTCCGCCCCCATGAAGCCGGCGGCTGGCTCAGGGTCAGGGCTTGGGGGTCACCTTGAGAAGCAGGTCCCTGGGGCCGTTGTCGGTCGTGAGGTAGAGCGCGCCGTTGGGTCCGAGGCGGGCGGCGCGCAGGCGGCCGTGCTCCTCGAGCTCGGCGGGATAGAAGACCTCGGTCATCTCGCCCTCGTCGTCGAGGATCAGGACGATCATCTTCTCGCCCTTGAGGGCCGCGACGGCGAGAGCCCCGTCCCAGGCTCCCCACTGGCTGCCCTCGAGGAACGCGGCGCCGGCCAGGGCCTCGGTGAAGTCACCGGTCGACCAGATCGCCGGGACTGCGTCGGGGAACGCGTCGAGGTCGGTCATCGGCACGGTCTCGTCGTAGGTGACCGAGCTCCCGCCGCGGGAGGGGTCCCAGCCGTAGTTGGCTCCCCACTCGACCCGGTTGACCTCGTCATCGACCCGGGGTCCGTGCTCGGCGGTGTAGATCTCCCCGGTGCCCGGCTGGATCGCCACGCCCTGGACGTTGCGGTGTCCATAGCTGAGGACATAGCGCGCCGGGCCGTCCTCGTCGATGAACGGGTTGTCCGGCATCGGCTCCCCGGTCTTGAGGTCGAGACGCAGCGTCTTGCCGGCCAGGCTCGAGAGATCCTGCGGGGCGGCCGGGTCGGCGGTGTCGCCCGTGCCGACGATGAGGGCACCGTCCGCGGCGACGGTCGGTCGGCAGCCGGAGTGCCTGCCGGTGCCGGTGGGAATGCCGGTGAGCAGGTCGCGCACGTGCTCGGCCGAGGCGTTGTCCTCGCTCAGGGCGAAGGTCACGAGCCGGACATCGACGGGCTGGCCACCCTCCTCGTAGTTCAGGCAGACGGTGAACTCCCGGGTCTGATCGAAGTCAGGGTGCACGACCAGTCCCATGAGCCCGCCCTCGCCCCGGGCCATGACTCCCTCGAGCGGAGCCTCGACAGGGGTGTGCTCAGCGCCGGGCTCGATCGACGACAGGTGAGTGATCAGGCCGGGTCGCTCGGAGACGAGGGCGCCACCATCCGGGAGGAAGCCGACGTCCCAGGCATGCTCGAAGATGTCGTTGATGACCTCGACGTCCAGCTCGGCCGGCACGACCAGATCGGTCGCCTCCCCTGCCGCCTCAGTCTCGGCATCGGTCGGCTCGGGCGACGCGGTCGTCGGGGCGCTCGTCGGCGCGGGTGACGTTGCGGGGGTCGTCGTGGCGCCGTCGCTGACCGACTCCAGGGTGTCGGCGCACGACACGAGCAGCAGGGCGACGATCGGCGCAGCCGCGATGCGCGCCAATCCGGTCCGCGCCCGTCGCCGAGAAGGGGCGGGAACAGCGGAAGGGGCGCGGCGCATACCCCATTCTCGCTGTGTACGAGCCTAGGGTCGAACTATGTCTCACTCAACGATGGCCGAACTTCGCCGAGCCCTCGACGGGCGGTGGGCCGAGGTCCGCGACACAGTGCGCACCGAGCTCGCAACGAGCGAGTGGGCCACGCCGACCGAGCCGCTTCCGATCACCGACTACCGCGAGCGCACGACCGGCCAGCTGCTCCGGCTCATGCACCTGCCGTGGACGAAGGCCGGGTTCTCGGACGAGCCCGGGACTCCCGGGGACATCGGCGCGTCGCTGACGATGTTCGAGATGCTCGGTCACGTCGATCTGTCGCTCTTCGTCAAGGTGGGGGTCCAGGTCGGGCTCTTCGGCGGGGCGGTCGCCGGCCTCGGCACCCAGCGCCACCACGACGAGTACCTCGAGAAGATCGCCGCGGGGGAGCTGCTCGGCTGTTTCGCCATGACCGAGGTCGGCGGAGGCTCGGACGTCGCCAACCTGGAGACCACTGCGACGTATGACTCGGACACCGACGAGATCGTCGTCCACACGCCATCGCCCAGTGCGGTCAAGGACTACATCGGCAATGCCGCCAAGGACGGGACGATGGCGGCGGTGTTCGCGCAGCTCATCGTCGATGGCACCTCCCATGGCGTGCACTGCGTTCTCGTGCCCGTCCGGGCTGCCGACGGCACCGCGATGCCCGGTGTGACGATCGGCGACTGCGGGGCCAAGATCGGCCTGCCGGGCGTCGACAACGGCGAGCTCTCCTTCGACCAGGTGCGCGTCCCGCGGGACAACCTCCTCGACAGGTTCGGGCAGATCACGGCGCCGGACCCTGCCAAGGGGACCTCCGCATACACCTCCGGGATCGAGAGCGACAGCCGGCGCTTCTTCTCCATGCTCGGCACCCTCGTGCGTGGCCGCGTCTCGGTCGGCGGCAGCGCCGGAGCGGCCACCCGCAACGCGCTCACCCTCGCGATCCGGTATGCGACGCGGCGTGACCAGTTCTCCCGGCCCGACCTCGGCGACGGTCTCGGATCCGGGATCCGGCTCCTCGAGTACTCGACTCACCGCCGCCGGCTCCTCATCCCCCTCGCCCGCAGCTATGCGTTGGCGCTCGCGACGAACGCGCTGGTCGCAGACGTCCACGACAAGCAGGTGGGCAGCGGGGAGGCCGACGCGGACGAGACCGCTGTCCGGCGGCTGGAGGAGCGCGCCGCCTCGCTCAAGGTCGCGAACACCGATCACGCGAGCCGCACGATCCAGGCCTGCCGCGAGGCGTGCGGTGGCGCGGGATACATGTGGGAGAACCGGTTCGGGGCGCTGCGCAGCGATGTCGACGTCTTCACGACCTTCGAGGGCGACAACACCGTCCTGCTCCAGCTCGTCGCCAAGGGCCTGCTGACCCAGTACAAGGACGCCTTCGAGTCCTTCGACACCCGGGCGATGATCGGCTTCGCGGCCCGCAACGTCTTCGAGTCGGCGGTCGAGCGCGCCTTCGGTGGCTCGATCGTCCAGCGGCTCATCGCGGGTGCTCCGGGAAGGGACGCGGACAACGCTCTCGAGGACCGTGGCGGGCAGCTCGCGATCTTCGAGGATCGCGAGGAGCACACCGTGGCGACCCTGGCCGCGCGCATGCGGTCGCGGTCCTCGGACGAGGACGCCGACCCGGCGGAGGTGCTCAGCGCCGTCCAGCCGCACATGCTCGCCGCCGCCTGGGCGCACATCGACCGACTGCTCCTCGAGGCGTTCGCCGAGGTCGCGGAGGGCTGCGAGGACGAGGAGGCCCGCACGCTGCTCTGCACGGTCTGTGACCTGTTCGTCTACTCCACCGTGGAGGCCAACGCGGCCTGGTTCCTCGAGCACGGCCGGATCTCCGCTGCGCAGTCCAAGGCGGTCTCGGCCCGCGTCGAC
>JAAYSB010000091.1 GCA_012518475.1 Intrasporangiaceae bacterium
CGCGGCAGGAGCGCCAGAGTCAGCGAGCCGAGGCCCGGGCCGATTTCGACGACGACGGCGTCCTCGCCCACCTCGGCGAGACGGACGATCCGCTCGACGGTGTTGGCGTCGATGACGAAGTTCTGCCCCCACTGCTTCGTCGGCCGGATACCGAGCTCGGCCGCGAGTGTGCGGATATCGCGGGCAGACAGCATGACGGCCAGCCTAGATCAGGCTGGCCGTCATGGTGGTGCTGCGCTTCCGCGCAGCCGGGTGCAGATGCCTCAGGCGGCGTGGCGGCAGCCCCAGGGCTGCAAACCGCGCTGGGCGTAGAGCCGGTTGGCGACGGTGATCTGCTGGGCGCGGGTCGCGAGGTCGGCGCGCGGCGCGAAGTCGTCACCACCGACCGAGAGCCAGGTTGCGCGGTCGAACTGGAGGCCGCCGTAGTAGCCGTTGCCGGTGTTAATGTTCCAGCGCTGGGTCGACTCGCACATAGCGATCCGGTCCCACATGGCCTCGTTGGCGAGGTTGAGGCCGGCGCCGCTGGTGTTGCCGGCGCTGCGCGCCGGGGTGCTCGAGCCGGACGAGGACGAGCTACGGGTCGACTGCGCCGCAGGCTTCGGGGCCGGGCGGGACTTGGTACCGACGAGGACCACGCGGGTGGTGGGCTCCTTGGTGACGTTCTCGGAGACGATTTCCTCCTTGGTCAGCTCACCGTCGGTGTAGGTGTACTCGGTGGTGATGTCCTTGCTGCCCTCGACACCCTTGGTCTCGGTCTTGGTCTCGCCCTTGTACAGGGAGTCGGTCTTCTTCTCGCTGGTCGTGAAGGCGATCGCGTGGGTCGCCGTCTTCTGCTCGGTCGTCACCCGCTTGATCACGACGTCGAGACCGGCTGCGATGGCGGTGTCCGCGGCCGGGGAGAGGATGTCCTTCGGGCCGACGGTGACGCCCTTGTCCTCGAGCAGCTGCCCGACGGTGAGGGTCGTCGTCGTGATGTCGGTGGTCTCGCCGTCCGCAGTCAGGGTGACGTTCTTCGGCATGATCACGTCGAGGGAGAGGCCGGAGCGGCCGAGCGGCTGGGAGCGGCTCGCGGACAGCTCAGCGCCCTCGAGGCGCAGGCCGAGGTCGCGGATCGCGGCGTCGAGGGTCTGGGCGGTCGTCCAGTAGCTCGTCTGGACGCCATCGACGTCGACGTGCAACTGGCGGCCGTAGCGGACGATGACGTCCTGGCCATCCTTGACCTTCGCGTCGATCGCGGGCTGGACGAAGTCGTGCTGGCCGACCTCGATGCCCTCGCTCGCGAGCACGTCGCCGACGGTGGAGTGGAAGCCGCGCAGCTCGGTCGCCTCACCCTCGACGGTCAGGGTGACGTCCTTGACGAGGGCGGCGTAGCCGACGCCGGCGCCGGCGGTCGTGAGGAAGATGAGCGCAGCGGTCAGGGACGCCAGCTTGCGCGAGGTGAAGAACGAACGGAACAACAGTTTCTCCGATGTGTGCGTGATCCGGTCCACGCCTTTCGCGGAAGAGCCCAGCCACAGGGACTCCCGATCAGCCTCGCGCGCGCAGCACTGCACACGCAGATCAGATCGGGACTGGGTGTGCCCCGCAGGGGTGGGGCACCCGGCCAGGCGATCTCACGTCTCATACTCGCGAGCAGGTCCACCAGACCGGCCTTCCAGAGCAAGGCGCCCCGGTTGTCCGCCTACCAGGCTGCACTGCCTCAGGGGCAAAGGTCAAGTTTTGATAACGAACG
>JAAYSB010000092.1 GCA_012518475.1 Intrasporangiaceae bacterium
CCCTTCGGTCTCGTCGAGCCCGCCTAGACGGCGACCCGAATCGGTCGTGAGCCGCTTCGCGTATCAGGGGCAGCTCAGGCGCGCGGCATCTCGAACCAGCGCTGGAAGGCGAGGACCTGCGCCAGCTCACCGGCCACCTTGATCTTGCCGAACATCACCATCGTCACCGGGTTCGCGGTCCCGACGATGAGGTGGAGGAACTCGGCCAGGCCGAGGGTGAGCGAAGCCCCGGGCTCCTGCTCGGGGTTCTTCTCCACGGTGCACGTGCCGTTGTCGACGACCACCGCATACCGGTCCGGGCCGCCGTCACCGGTGATCGAGAAGCCGATCCGGGCGCTGCCATCGCCGGCGCGCTCGGCCTGGAACGCCTCCGGGATCGCCCCGAACACGTAGTCGAGCAGCCGCTCGCGGACCGATCCGGTGATCCCGCGCAGCTCGTCGTCACTGAGCGAGCCGACCCAGGCAGCAAACTCCTGCGACTCCATCTGCTCAACGCGCGCGATGTCAATGCTCATGGATACAGGGCGTCCTTCGTGTGGTGGGTGGTGGACGAGGGTCAGGCGGCGCGTCGGGCGTTGCGGTCGATCTCCTCGACGATCTCGGCGAGGCGGGGGACGGGGAGGTCATGGGCCATGTCGGGGAACATGATGAGCCGTGAGTGACGGATGGCGCGCGCGGTCGCGACGCCACCGCTCGGCATGACGAGCCTGTCCCGGAGTCCGTGGATGACCAGCGTGGGGCAGGTGACCTGGCGCAGCCCGGCGGTCCGATCCGGGCTGGTCCCGATCGCGATGAGCTGACGGGTCCCGCCGACGACGTCGGTGCTGCGGGACAGGGACTCCTCGACCATCTCGCGCACCCGCTCACGGTCGAAGTGGGGCCCGGAGATCAGCTTCCAGGTCCGCAGCGAGAGCCGGACCCGGCCCTCGTGGTCCTGCGGTGGCACAGCGAGCATCGTCGAGGGCAGCTTCGGCAGAAGCGAGGGGTGGATGCGTCCCACCGTCTTGCGGCCCGTCGTCGACATGATGGAACACAGGCTGAGCACGCGGTCCGGGTGGTCGATCGTCAGCTGCTGGGCGATCATCCCGCCCATCGACGCTCCGACGAGATGCGCCCGGTCGTGGCCGAGGTGGTCCATGAGACCGACCACGTCGGCCGCCATGTCGGCGAGGAGATAGTCGGGCTTGACCCGTGTCGGGCGCACGACCGACTTGAGCACCTCCGAGCGCGGAGGCGGAGGACCGCTGGTCTTCGTCGAGAGCCCGATGTCGCGGTTGTCCATCCGAACCACCTGGTAGCCCCGCTCGACGAGGTCGTCGATGAGCTCGCGCGGCCAGGCCACCATCTGGGTGTTCAGGCCCATGATGAGGTAGATCGGCGTGCCCTCCCCGACGACCTCGTACTCCAGCTCGATCCCGGGACTCACTTCGGTGTGTGGCATGGTCAGCAGTCTAGGGCCGCAGGTGAGCGGCTGCTTAGCATGGGGGTATGCCGACCGCACCAGATCATCACCCTCGCCGCGCTCTCGTCCTCGGGAGCGGTGGACACACCGGGATCGCCTGGGAGATCGGCATCATCCAGGGCCTACTCCAGGAGAGCGTCGACGTCCGGGACGCCGACCTCCTCATCGGCAGTAGCGCCGGGTCGGTCGTCGCCAGTCACCTGGCCCTCGGTGGTGACATCGACGAGGCCATCGAGCTGCTCGGATCACCGGCCGTCACCGCTACCGCCGCTCGGATGGGCGCCGGGGTCCTCGCCCGCTATGCCGCAGCCGGTCTGCGGCCAGGCACCCCGGCCCGCAAGAGGGCCTGGCTCGCCCGACGCGCAGCCGAGGCTGCCGTCATCGACGAGGACACCTTCGTCTCGGCTGTCGCGCAGGGCATCGAGGGCGACGCGTGGCCGGACCGGGAGCTCATGATCACAGCGGTGCGTGCCGACACCGGCGAGTCCGTCGCGTTCACCAAGGACAGCGGTGTGCCGCTTCCGCGGGCGGTCGCCGCGAGCTGTTCGGTGCCGCTCGTCTATCCGCCGGTGACGATCCACGGTGATCGCTATATCGACGGCGGCATCCGGACCGTGACGAATGCCGACATGGCGGTCGGGGCCGACCGGGTCCTCGTCATCGCACCCCTCGCCTTCGCGCTGCGCAAGGCCCAACGCCCACGTGCCCAGCTCGCCGGGCTGGGGGCACAGGTGCGCTCGACGTGCCTCGTCCCGGACCAGGGCTCCCTCGAGGCCATCGGGCGGAACCTGCTCGATCCCAGCCGTATCGGGCCGGCCCGGGCAGCCGGCGTGAAGCAAGGACGTCGCGCGGCCGGACAGGTCTCGGCAATATGGGGCGAGAGGGACTGACGCGCCACTAGTCTCGGCTGCATGGTGCGTTTTCGCCTGGCGGCCTCGCTGACGGCGCTGGGGCTTCTGGCGGGAGCCTGCGCCGAGCCGCAGTCGGAGGCTGGGCCGGCGCTGCAACCCACTGCTGCCTCGACATCGGCCGCCCCGGCCTCGCAGACGCCGACCGACGCACCTCCCCTGAGCCCGTCGCCCTTCGACACGAGCGGGCTGGTCGGTCGTCTGATCGAGGCCCTGCCCGACGCCGAGGAACCCTCTCACGGACTGCGGATCGACAGGGACTGCTCGGTGATCGGTCATCCGTGTGTGGATGTCCTCGGTCTCGGCGTCCACGCCGTGGCCGATCCTCCGGCTGAGCCGGCTTTCTTCCGGATCGCGATCTATCCGACGAGCACCAGCGAGACGGCGACCGACCCGCAATGGGCATTCGACGGAGCCAAGGAACGGTGCCGACCGGGTCCCTTCGACCACCCGCCCAACCTCGACCCGCGGGGCATCATCCTCGACGGCGGCCGCAACGGACAGCGGGGAACGACGACCGAGCTGGTGTGGCAACGCCAGGGGTGGCAGACCGTCTCGTGCATCCAGGACCTCACCGAGTACATGGCCCAGCCGGGCAGCAAGCCCTCGGAGATCAGCTACACCGATATCCGCGACGAGCACGTCGCCTACAGTGCCGGGCTGGGTCGGACCGAGAAGGGGGAGCCCGTCCTCGTCATCGTCTCCGCCAGTGACACCGAGCTGCTCGCGCAGGTGCGCGACTCCTATCTGGATCAGGTCGACGACGGCGTTCCGTCGGGCGGATAGGCTGCAGGCAACCCCTGCAGGACGCGGTGCCTCGGCATCGCCGGCACCCCACGAAGGACAGGCCGTGACAGACAGTCTCGCTCCGGGAACGGTCAGTGAGAGCTCCCGGCATCTCATCGAGCTCACCGAGACCTACGCCGCCCACAACTACCACCCGCTGCCGGTCGTGCTGCGGGAGGGTGCTGGCGCGTGGGTCACCGATGTCGACGGCCGACGCTACCTCGACTGCCTCGCCGGCTACTCAGCGCTGAACTTCGGTCACGGGCACCGGGACCTGCTCGCCGCGGCACATGCCCAGCTGGACCGGCTCACCCTCACCTCCCGGGCGTTCTACAGCGAGGAGATGGCGCTGTTCGCCAAGGATCTTGCCGATCTGACCGGCAAGGAGGTGGTCCTGCCGATGAACTCCGGCGCCGAGGCTGTCGAGACGGCGATCAAGGTGGCGCGCCGGTGGGGCTACCAGGTCAAGGGTGTCGTCGAGGACCAGGCCTCGATCATCGTCATGGACGGCAACTTCCACGGACGCACGACGACGATCGTCTCCTTCTCCACCGACGCGGTCGCCAGGACCGGGTATGCGCCGTACACCCCCGGATTCCGTCTCGCCAAGTACGGCTCACCCACGGCGATCGAGGAGCTCATCGACGACACGACGGTCGCAGTGCTCCTCGAGCCGGTCCAGGGCGAGGGCGGTGTCATCATTCCGCCCGAGGGGTACCTACGCGAGGTCCGACAGATCTGCTCGACCCGGAACGTGCTCATGCTCGCCGACGAGATCCAGTCGGGGCTGGCCCGGACCGGGAGGACGTTCGCCTGCGACCACGAGGACGTCGTCCCCGACGTCTACATCCTCGGTAAGGCGCTCGGGGGCGGGCTCATGCCGGTCTCCGCGATCGCCGCCGACCGTGACGTGCTCGACGTCATCACTCCCGGCTCGCACGGTTCGACCTTCGGTGGCAATCCTCTCGCCGCGGCGGTCGGTCGGGCTGTCGTGCGGCTCCTCAGGACAGGGGAGTTCCAGGAGCGGGCAGCCCGTCTCGGAGCGCGCCTCGAGGCCGGCCTGACC
>JAAYSB010000093.1 GCA_012518475.1 Intrasporangiaceae bacterium
GACCTCCTTGACGACGGTGCGGAAGGTGATGATGTTGTCCGCGGTCGTCAGGGCGTCGGCGTAGCGCAGGTCGATCTCGTTCTGGCCCGGGGCGCCCTCGTGATGGCTGAACTCGACGGAGAGACCCATCGACTCGAGCATGGTGATCGTCGCGCGGCGGAAGTCGTGGCCGGTCCCCCGCGGGACATGATCGAAGTAGCCCGCCTCGTCGACCGGGATCGGCGGCTGGCCGGGTGCGCTGTCCTGCTCGAAGAGGAAGAACTCGATCTCCGGCGCCGTGTAGAACGAGAAGCCCTGGTCCGAGGCCTTGGTGAGGGCGCGCTGGAGGACATGGCGCGGGTCGACGAAGCTCGGGGAGCCGTCGGGCAGACGGATGTCGCAGAACATCCGGGCTGTGCCGGGACTCTCGCCGCGCCACGGGAGGATCTGGAAGGTCGACGGGTCGGGCCTGGCGAGCATGTCGGCCTCATAGACACGCGCGAAGCCCTCGATGACCGAGCCGTCGAAGCCGATGCCCTCGGCGAAGGCGCCCTCGAGCTCCGCCGGCGCGATGGCGACCGACTTGAGCGTGCCGAGCACGTCGGTGAACCACAACCGGATGAACCGGATGTCCCGCTCCTCGATGGTGCGAAGGACGAACTCCTGCTGACGATCCATGTCCCTGATCCAACCAGAGTGTTGTTACGTCAGCGTTAAGAACCCCGGCCGATCGGCGCATACCCCGGCCATTTCCTCCGAGATGGACCGAAACGGCGAACGGTCACCGCTCAGCCGTGGCGGCGCAGGCCGACGAGGAGCGGGATGAGCTCCTCCTGCCCGCCGCTGTGACGGACAACCACGCCGTCGGCGTGCTCGGGGTCGACGACCGAGATCTGGCTCGCGTGCTGACGCAGCGCGGCCACGACCTGCTCACGGGAATGCGGCAGCTCGGTCCACTCCCCGCGCCACCTCGTCCCCTTGCGGGTCGGGAGCACCTCGAGCATCGGCACCCCGGCCGCCTGCGCGGCCCGAACGCCCGCATGGTGCATGTGGACGTGGTCGGGGTGTCCGTAGCCGCCGGTCGAGTCGTAGGTGATGACGTAGTCGATCCCCTCCCGCTCGATCCAGTCGGCGACGTCCCGGGCGACCTCGTCGACCGGCGCGCTCGTCAGGGCCTTCTCTCCGACGTCCTCGGCGGGACCGGCGACGGTGTCGGTGACCCAGCGCATACCGGAGTCCTCGTAGTCGAGGAACTCCGCTGGTTCCGCCCCGAGCGCCGCCAGCGCACCCTCGAGCTCGCCGATCCGGTGGGCGTGCAGCTCCTCGGTGCCGACGAGGTGGCTGAGCGGTCCCTCGACGACTTCACCCCGCTCTCCGCGGGTCGCGGTGAGGACCTTGCACCTCACCCCGTGCTCGACCAGGTCGGCGATGAGGGCGCCGGTCGCGAGCGACTCGTCGTCGGGGTGGGCGTGCAGCAGTCCGACGGTTCCCGCGCCACGGAGGGTGGCGAGCAGGGCGCCGGCCTCGCTCGGCGGGTTGGGCCGGCGTCGTTCGCTGTCGCGCAGCCGCTGGTACAGACCGGCCAGGTGGTCCGCGTGCTCCTCCCAGCTGAACCCGAGGGCGTGGGTGCGGCCGTTGTGGCCCAGGCTCCGCGCATACTCCTCGTCGGAGAGCACCCGGGTGATGCAGTCGGCCCAGTGCTGCGGGTCACGCTCCGGGATGAGCAGGCCCGAGCAGCCGTGGACGACCGCCTCGGTGAGCCCACCGGCGGCCGAGGCGATGACCGGGACGCTGCTCGCGCCGGCCTCGAGGGCGATGAGCCCGAACGTCTCGGAGTGTGACGGCACGAGGACGACGGTCGCCGAGCGGAGCATCCGCGCCAGCTCCTCCGGCGGCTTCGGTCCGACGAACTCGACGGCGTCCTGGAGCCCGTGCTCGGCGACGAGCCCGTCGAGCTCTCCGCGATAGTCGGCGAAGTCCTCCGAGACGTCGCCCGCGATGACCAGCGGCGGCCGGTCCTGCACACTGAGGAGGGCGTATGCGCGGATCGCCAGATCGGCGCCCTTGAGCGGCTGCAATCGGGCGGCGAAGAGGATGTAGGGCTCCTCGCGCCACGGCTGCTCGCCCATCAGGAGTGGCCGGAACTGCTGGCTGTCGACGCCCGGGGAGACGATCCGGATCTTCGCCGGGTCGCCGCCGCAGCGGACGATGACGGTGCGGGCCTCAGCGTGGCTGACGGCGACGACGAGGTCGGACTCCTGCGCGGCGAACCGCTCGCCGGGGACGCGGCGTGGCGATTCCGGCGGCTCCCCCTCACCGAGGGGTGAGTCGGGCAGGGCCGCGACGGAGTGGAAGCTCTGCACGTGCGGGACGCCCCACGTCCGCGCACACGGGATGGCTGCCACCCCGGACATCCAGTGGTGCGAGTGGACGACGTCGGGGGCATCGAGCCGGGCAAGGTGCTCGCGGAACTCGTCGAGGTGGTCGTCGATGGCGCTCTTCGCGAGCGGGGTGGGTGGGCCGGCGGTCAGGTGCCGCAACGTGATTCGAGGGGCGACCTGCACGATGTCGGGCGAGTCCTCGTCGGCCCGCCGTGTCACCATCTCGACGTGGTGGCCGAGGGCCGCGAGCGCGTGAGCCTGCGCGCGCTCGACGACATTCATCCCGCCGGCGTCACCGGCTCCTGGGACGGTGAGGGGGGAGGTATGCATCGACACGAAGCGGATGGACATCGGCTCAGCCACGCCCGCCAACCTACCTGGTGCCCCACCCCTAGGATCAGAGGTATGAGCGAGACGACAGCCCCGTACGGCACCGGCGTCCAGGCGGCCCCGCAGCGGCGGATCCGCATCCCGCACCTCCAGAAGATGAAAGAAGACGGTGAGAAGTGGGCGATGCTCACCGCCTACGACATGTACACCGCCGAGATCTTCGACGAGGCCGGCATCCCGGTCCTGCTCGTCGGTGACTCCGCCGGCAACAACGTCTACGGCTTCGAGACCACGGTCCCGGTGACGGTCGACCACCTCGTCCCGCTGTGCCGCGCGGTGACCCAGGCGGCGAAGCACTCGATGGTCGTCGCGGACCTGCCGTTCGGCTCCTACCAGGCCAGCCCCCAGCAGGCGCTCGAGACGGCGACCCGGTTCATGAAGGAGGGCATGGCCCACGCGGTCAAGCTCGAGGGTGGCAAGGCGATGGTCCCCGAGGTCGAGCTGCTCGTCCGGGCCGGTATCCCCGTCATGGGCCACATCGGCTTCACCCCGCAGAGCGAGCACGTGCTCGGCGGCTACCGGGTCCAGGGCCGCGGTGCCGGGGCGGCGAAGCTGCTCGAGGACGCCCTAGCGCTCCAGGAGGCGGGCTGCTTCGCCATCGTCATGGAGATGGTCCCCGCTCCCCTGGCCAAGGAGGTGACCGAGGCCCTGCGCATCCCGACCATCGGCATCGGCGCCGGTCTGGACTGCGACGCCCAGGTGCTCGTCTGGCAGGACATGGCCGGTCTGCGTGGCGGCCGGGCCCCGCGCTTCGTCAAGAAGTACGCCGACCTGCGCGGCGAGCTCGCCCGCGCCGCCCAGGAGTACGCCGCCGAGGTCCGCGACGGCTCGTTCCCGGCGGCTGAGCACTCCTTCGAGGAGTGAGCGATCGAGCAGTGAACGACTCAGTGAACGCGGCGGCCGATGGCCGCGGCTGACCAGGTTCCTCCTCCCACCCGGTGGGCGGAGGTGAGCAGCGGCGCGGAGTCGGCGGCGGCATACCGTAGCCGCTTCGCGCAGCTCGAGGCGCAGGGCGCCGACCTGCACGGGGAGGCGCGGTTCGTCTCCTCCGTGGTGCCGCCGCCGGCCCGGATCCTCGACGCCGGCTGTGGATTCGGCCGGCTCACAAGGGTGCTCACCCAGATGGGTTATGACGCGGTGGGCGTCGATGCGGACAAGCACCTCATCGACATCGCCCGCC
>JAAYSB010000094.1 GCA_012518475.1 Intrasporangiaceae bacterium
GCTCCTCGACGGCCTGACCGCCGAGAGCCTGCGAGGTGTCCTCGAGGACACCGTCACTGCGACCAGCCCCTGGGACCTGGACGGGCAGCGCACGCTCTCCGGAGGGCGCCTAACGACCCGCACCTTCCTCGACATCCTCGACCACCACGAGGCGCCCGCCACCCTCGACGGATCCGCCGGCGAGCTCTATCGCGCCTGGGTGATGGGCGCAGAGGAGATCCCTCTCCTCGACCAACGGGACGACGCCCTCGCCGACTACGACGCCTTCGTCGCCGGCGGCCCATGGGCTGCTCCACTCGGGCTGCGCCGGGCCATGTCCACCTGGGACTACGACCTCGCCCTGGAGATCACCCGCGACCGCAGGCAGCTGCCGGAGCATGCCGGTCACCTCGTCGATCTCGCCGACCGTGTCGGAGTCGCCCTCGACCCGGAGGTGCAGAAGGCCTACGAATCCGCTGACCACGCGCAGGACTACGAGGTGGTCGCGCGCACGGTGGAGACGGTCACCCACGCGATCGAGCAGTATGCGCAGGCTCGCCGCGTCGCGGAAGCAGACCACGGGCCGGTCACCGATCTCGGCGCTCGGGTGCTCCGCGTCGACGACGCGTCGGCCGCCGCCCGGGACCGGCTCGACTCGGGCGACTACGAAGGATCGGTGATGGCGTCCCGGGCGACCGTCGAGCGGGTCGACCGGGCCACCGCTGTCGGGGCCCTCCTCCTCGGCGGGGCGGTCTTCGTGGTGGTCGCCCTCCTCGGCACGGTTCTCCTCATCCGCTTCTGGCGACGCGCCCGGTCCGGTCAGCCGGTCGCCACGACTGCACCCGACCTGTCCGTTCCACGATGACGTGAGCGCCGCATACCGAATCGATATGCGGCGCTCACGGACGCGGTCAGAACCGGGTGGACCGGCTCAGGTCGGGAACAGGCGGATCAGTGGGAGCTCGCCGTCCCGGCCTCGACGAGCGGAAGGTCGATGTCGTTCGACTTCGGCTTGCCGACGAAGGTGAAGGTCTCCTCAGCACCGCTCTCGGTACCGTCCCCGGAGCCCTCCGCCGCAGTCGTGTCGACGACGACGACGTCGCCGGCCTTGAGTTCGCCGAACAGGATCCGCTCGGAGAGAGCGTCCTCGATCTCGCGCTGGATGGTGCGGCGCAGCGGCCGCGCACCGAGCACGGGGTCGTAACCCTTCTTCGCGAGCAGCGACTTGGCAGCCGGACGCAGGTCGATGCCCATGTCCTTGTCCTTGAGCCGCTTGGCGAGCTTGGCGATCTCGAGGTCGACGATGATCTCGATCTCCGCCTGCGTGAGCTGGGGGAAGACGATGGTGTCGTCGACCCGGTTGAGGAACTCGGGACGGAAGTGCTGCTTGAGCTCGTCCTGAACCTTGGCCTTCATCCGCTCGTACTCGGTGCGGGTGTCGGGTCCGGCCGAGAAGCCCATCGCAGCCCTGCTGATGTCCCGGGTGCCGAGGTTGGTCGTCATGATGATGACGGTGTTCTTGAAGTCGACCATCCGACCCTGGGAGTCGGTGAGTCGACCGTCCTCAAGGACCTGCAGGAGGCTGTTGAAGATCTCCGGGTGGGCCTTCTCGACCTCGTCGAAGAGGACGACGGAGAACGGACGACGGCGGACCTTCTCGGTGAGCTGGCCGCCCTCCTCGTAGCCGACGTAGCCGGGGGGCGAGCCGAAGAGCCGCGAGACGGTGTGCTTCTCGGAGAACTCGGACATGTCGAGCTGGATGAGGGCGTCCTCGTCACCGAAGAGGAACTCCGCGAGGGTCTTGGCGAGCTCGGTCTTGCCGACACCGGTGGGACCAGCGAAGATGAACGACCCACCGGGGCGGCGGGGGTCCTTCAGCCCGGCACGGGTGCGGCGGATGGCCTGGGAGAGCGCCTTGATGGCGTCGTCCATGCCGACGATCCGCTTGTGCAGCTCGTCCTCCATGTTGAGCAGGCGGCTCGACTCCTCCTCGGTGAGCTTGAACACCGGGATGCCGGTCGAGGCGGCGAGCACCTCGGCGATGAGCTCCTCGTCGACCTCGGCGATGACGTCCATGTCGCCGGACTTCCACTCGGCCTCACGCTGGGCCTTCTCGTGGCGCAGTCGCTTCTCGTCGTCCCTCAGGCGGGCAGCCTTCTCGAAGTCCTGGCCGTCGATGGCCGCTTCCTTCTCACGCACGACGTCGGCGATGCGCTCGTCGAACTCGCGCAGGTCCGGCGGTGCGGTCATCCGGCGGATGCGCAGTCGCGCACCGGCCTCGTCGATGAGGTCGATCGCCTTGTCCGGCAGGTACCGGTCGTTGACGTAGCGGTCCGCCAGGGTCGCGGCACTGACCAGAGCGCCGTCGGTGATCGAGACGCGGTGGTGGGCCTCGTAGCGGTCCCGCAGGCCCTTGAGGATCTCGATCGTGTGCGCGAGCGTCGGCTCCATGACCTGGATCGGCTGGAAACGCCGCTCGAGCGCCGAGTCCTTCTCGATGTGCTTGCGGTACTCGTCGAGGGTCGTGGCACCGATCGTCTGCAGCTCACCGCGGGCGAGCATCGGCTTGAGGATCGAGGCCGCGTCGATGGCGCCCTCGGCGGCACCGGCACCGACGAGGGTGTGGATCTCGTCGATGAACAGGATGATGTCGCCGCGGGTCTTGATCTCCTTCAGGACCTTCTTCAACCGCTCCTCGAAGTCACC
>JAAYSB010000095.1 GCA_012518475.1 Intrasporangiaceae bacterium
CGCTGCAGCACCGCGGCCAGGAGAGCGCCGGCATCGCGACGAGCGACGGGCACCGGCTCCTCGTCTACAAGGACATGGGTCTGGTCTCGCAGGTCTTCGACGAGCGTGCCCTGGCCTCCCTCGGCGGACACATCGCGATCGGGCACTGCCGCTACTCGACGACCGGTGGCTCGACGTGGGAGAACGCCCAGCCGACACTCGGCGGGCACGAGGACAGCACCGTCGCCCTCGCGCACAACGGAAACCTCACCAACTCCGCCGAGCTGCGCCGTCTCGTCCAGTCCCGTGGAGCCGACTCGGGGCTCACCGGCGAGCTGCGCCGCGGCAACACCACCGACACCGCCCTGGTCACCGCACTGCTGACCGACTCCCCGGACCGCTCGCTGCATGAGCGCGCCCTCGAGGTGCTGCCGCTGCTGCGCGGCGCCTTCTGCTTCACCTTCATGGACGAGCACACGCTGTATGCCGCCCGCGACCCCCACGGGATCCGTCCCCTCGTCCTCGGTCGACTCGAGCGCGGTTGGGTCGTCGCTTCCGAGACCGCCGCACTGGACATCGTCGGTGCCTCGTTCATCCGCGAGGTCGAGCCCGGCGAGCTCATCATGATCGACGAGGACGGTCTGCGCTCGCAGCGCTTCGCCGAGGCCGAGCCCAAGGGGTGCGTCTTCGAGTACGTCTATCTGGCCCGCCCGGACACGACAATCAACGGCCGCGTCGTCCATGAGTCCCGCGTCGAGATGGGACGCCGACTCGCCGCGGAGCACCCGGTCGAGGCCGACCTCGTCATCCCGACGCCCGAGTCCGGCACCCCCGCCGCGATCGGGTATGCGCAGGGTTCCGGAATCCCGTACGGCCAGGGACTCGTGAAGAACGCCTATGTCGGGCGGACCTTCATCCAGCCCTCCCAGACGATCCGACAGCTCGGAATCCGGTTGAAGCTCAACCCCCTTCGCGAGGTCATCCGCGGCAAACGGCTCGTCGTCGTCGACGACTCGATCGTGCGCGGCAACACCCAGCGCGCCCTGGTGCGGATGCTTCGTGAAGCCGGCGCCGCCGAGGTGCACGTGCGGATCTCCTCCCCTCCGGTGACGTGGCCCTGCTTCTACGGCATCGACTTCGCCTCCCGGGCCGAGCTCATCGCGACCGGTCTGTCCGTCGACGAGGTGTGCACCTCGATCGGCGCGGACTCGCTCGGCTACATCTCCGAGGAGGGGATGATCGAGGCCACTCAGCAGCCGGAGTCACGGCTGTGCACGGCCTGCTTCACCGGCCGCTATCCCGTCGCGCTCCCCGAGGATCAGCACCTCGGCAAGGGTGTCCTCGAGCTGCAGCTCAGCTTCGACGGCGATGCTGCCGGCGCCGGGGACGAGACCCCCGCTGTTCCCTCCCGGCCGCCCACCTCGGGCCACCGTCCGGTCCAGACGACTCCCTGAGGCGAGCGGCGCATACCCCGTCGGTTTCGGGCAGATCCGTCAACGCGCCTCGCGGAGCATCTGCTTGGCGATGATGGTCCGCTGGATCTCACTCGTGCCCTCATAGAGGCGGAAGAGGCGGGCGTCGCGATAGAACCGCTCGACCGTGGTCTCGCGCATGTAGCCCATACCGCCGTGGACCTGGACGGCGCGGTCGGCGACCCGGTCGACCATCTCGCTGCAGAAGAGCTTCGCGCAGGACGGGGCGGTCCGCTGGTCGGTGCCGTCGTCATAGGACCGGGCCGCCTCGATGACCATGGCGCGGCCGGCATAGGCCTCGGTGCGACTGTCGGCGAGCATGGCCTGAACGAGCTGGAACTGCCCGATCGGGATGCCGCCCTGGGTCTGGGTGGCGGCGTGGCTGACCATCTCCTCGATGAGGCGCTCGGCGAGGCCGACGCACAGGGCCGAGATGTGGAGGCGCCCCTTGGCCAGTGAGCGCATCGCCGCAGCGAAGCCCTCGCCCTCGACGCCGCCGATGAGCGCCTCAGCACCGACCACGACGTCGTCGAAGTGGATCACGGCGGTCTGGGCCCCGCGCTGGCCCATCTTTGTGTCGGGCCGGCCGACCGTCACACCAGGGAGGTCGGCATCGACGGCGAACACGGAGATCCCCTTGGCCCCGTCTGCGACCTCCCCGGTGCGGGCGAAGACCATGAACACGTCCGCCTGGGGCGCGTTGGTGATGAACCGCTTCTCGCCGGTGATCCGGAAGCCGCCGTCCTCGGTGCGCACCGCCTTGGTCCGCAGCCCGGAGGGGTCGGACCCGGCATCGGCCTCGGTGAGTGCGAAGGATCCGATGAGCTCGCCGGAGGCGAGGCCGGGAAGGTACCTCTGCTGCTGGTCCTCGGTGCCGAAGTTGACCAGCACCTGCCCGGCGATGCCGTTGTTCGTGCCGAACATCGACCGGAACGCCGGCGTGGTCCGCCCGACCGCCATGGCCAGCTGGACCTCCTCGCTCATCGACAGCCCGAGACCCCCGTACTCCTCCGGCAGGGCGTAGCCGAACAGACCCATCTCCGCCGCAGCCTCGCGGATCCGGTCCGGGATCCGGTCGGTCTCCTCGATCTCGTCCTCGGCCGGGATCACCTCCTTGTCCACGAAGCGGCGCACTGCGGCGAGAATCTCGGCGAACTCCTCGGATTCCATCAGGTCGATCTCCTTGCTCGGTCGTGCCCACGTCAGGGGGAGAGGGTGGGTCCATCCTTGTGGTGGTCACGCCGACGAACAAGGACCCACGTCCGCCCCGCCGAACCACTGCGGGTCGAGATGCGGACCGCGCAGGCGGTCATCTGGCACGCTTCCACCTATGAGCACGAGCGTTCCTGCGCCGCCACCGGAGACCCCGTCGACCGCATTCGAGGAGACCCGGCGCCTCGGCGTCGAGCAGACCGGAATCGAGATCATCGCCGAGGAGGAGCGCACGGCCAAGCCACGCGACCTGTTCTGGCCGTGGTTCGCGGCGAACATCTCCGTCTTCGGCATCTCCTACGCCGCCTTCGTCCTCGACTTCGGCATCTCGTTCTGGCAGGCCGTCGTCGTCACGATCATCGGCGTCATCGTCTCGTTCCTCCTCGTCGGCATCATCGCCATCGCGGGCAAGCGCGGCTCGGCGCCGACGATGATCCTGTCGCGAGCGGCGTTCGGCGTGCAGGGGCAGAAGGTGCCCGGCGTCGTCAGCTGGCTGGTCTCGATCGGGTGGGAGACCTTCCTCGCGATCCTCGCCGTTCTGGCTACCTCGACGATCTTCGCCCAGCTGGGTTGGGGCGGCGGCACGATGACGAAGATCATCGCCGCCATCGTCGTGGCCGCGCTCATCGTCGTCGCCTCCGTGATGGGCTACCACGTCATCATGAAGATGCAGTCGATCCTCACGTGGATCACGGCCGTCATCACGATCCTCTATGCCGCCCTGACGATCCGGCACATCGACTGGGCAGCGATCTCCTCCCTACCGGCCGGCTCGATGGGCGCGGTCATCGGTGCCCTCGTCATGGTGATGACCGGATTCGGCCTCGGCTGGATCAACATCGCCGCGGACTGGTCGCGCTACCAGCACCGCAGTGCCTCGAACGCCGCGATCGTCGGCTGGAACACCCTTGGTGGGGCGCTCGGCCCGACTGTGCTCGTGCTCTTCGGTCTGATGATCGCCGGCTCGAACGAGGAGGTCCGCGGGCAGATCGGCGATGACCCGATCGGGACCCTGGCCACGCTCCTGCCGACGTGGGTCCTTGTGCCGTTCCTCATCGCAGCGATCCTCGCGCTCGTCTCCGGCGCCGTGCTCGGCATCTACTCCTCGGGCCTGACGCTGCTCTCGCTCGGGGTGAAGATCCCGCGGCCCATGGCGGCTCTCGTCGACGGACTGATCCTGACCGCCGGCACCGTCTGGGTGGTGTTCTTCGCCGAGAGCTTCATCGGCCCGTTCCAGTCCTTCCTCATCACCCTCGGTGTGCCGCTCGCCTCGTGGGCGGGCATCATGATCGCCGACATCGCCCTGCGCAAGCGGGACTACGACGAGCAGGCGCTCTTCGACAGCAGTGGCCGCTACGGGTCCTGGGACTGGACGTCGATCGGCACGATGGTCGTCGCCACGATCATCGGCTGGGGCCTCGTCGTCAACCTCTTCGCCGAGGACGCGGCGTGGAACAACTGGCAGGGGTACCTCCTCGAGCCGCTCGGCCTGGCCACCTGGGTCTCGGCCGAGGAGGGCGGTCCGTACTGGGACGGCAACTGGGCCTATGCCAACCTCGGCGTCCTGCTCGCCCTCGTCCTGTCGTTCGTCGTCACGTACGTCGCCCGCCGCCGCACCGTCGCCCTCCAGGAGGAGCACGTCGGGGTCGCGCGATGACGGTGCGGGACCGGGACGACTGGCTCGTCATCATCGACCCGCAGCTGATCTTCGCCAGCCCCGACACCTCTCCCTGGGGCTCGCCGCTGTGGGCTCAGACCGTGCCACACATCGAGGCACTCGCCCGCGAGTACGGACCCGAGAACACCGTCATCACCCGTTTCGTTGCCGACCCCTCCCTGGGCGGCTCGTGGGCGTCGTACTACGACAAGTGGCCCTTCGCCCTCGTCCCCGACGACGACGATCTGTATGCGGTGGTTCCGGAACTCGTGGGCCGCGCCGCGCATACCGTCACCGCAGGAACGTTCGGGAAGTGGAACGCGGACCTGCGCGCCATCGTCGGCGACCAGCCGACGCTCACGGTGGCCGGTGTCTCGACGGACTGCTGCGTCATCGCGACCGCGCTGCCGGCGGCCGATGACGGCGCGACCGTCCGGGTCGTCGCCGACGCCTGCGCCGGATCCTCACCCGAGGCCCACGACCAGGCCATCGGCGCGCTGTCGCTCTTCGCCCCGCAGATCACCATCCTCTGACCCCGCCTCGCGGCGTGCCACAACCTGGCAATTGCCAGGTTGTGGCACGGTCTCGGGTGGCTCAGCGGGGGTGCGTGCCGACCACCTGGACCGAGCCGCCCTCGACACCCTTCGCGCCGCGGACGACCTCGACGCCGTCCGCGATCGGCGCGTCCTGAGCTTCGTGGATCTCGCCCATGACCCAGGTCGGTATGCCGCGCTCACCGAGGTGGGCCACAGCGGCATCGACGTGGTCGGGGGAGACGACGGCGGCGAAGCCGACGCCGAGGTTGAGGGTGCGCTCGAGATCGTCCTCGGGAACGTGTCCGAGCGAGCCCACGAGGTCGAAGATCGCCGGCCGCCGCCACGTGGAGCGGTCCAGGCGGGCGTGCACGCCCGGGGGGAGGACCCGAGCGACGTTGGCCGCCAGCCCACCGCCGGTGACGTGGGAGAGGGCGTGGACGCCGCCGGGACCCCGGATGAGTGAGAGCAGGTCAGCCGCATACACCCGCGTTGGGGTGAGCAGGGCCTCGCCGAGGGTCGATCCGAGCTCGGGGACGTCACGGTCCAGGGCCCAGTCCGCGGTCGAGAAGACCCGGCGCACGAGAGAGTAGCCGTTCGAGTGCAGGCCGGAGGAGGCGAGACCGAGGACGACGTCACCGGGCTGGACGAGGGAGGGCCGGAGGATGTCGGCGAACTCGACCACTCCCGTGGCGGCCCCGGCGACGTCGTACTCGTCCTCCCCGAGCAGGCCCGGGTGCTCGGCGGTCTCGCCGCCGACGAGTGCCACACCGGCCGAGGCGCAGGCCTCGGCGATCCCGCCGACGATCGCGGCGATCCGTTCGGGCACGACCCGGCCGCAGGCGATGTAGTCGGTCATGAAGAGCGGCTCGGCCCCGCAGACGACGATGTCGTCGACCACCATCCCGACGAGGTCGAACCCGATCGTGTCGTGCTTGTCGAGCGCCTGCGCAATGGCGACCTTCGTGCCGACTCCGTCGGTCGAGGTGGCGAGGACGGGACGCTCCATCGCCGCGAGCGCCGAGGCGTCGAACATGCCGGCGAACCCACCGAGTCCGCCGAGGACCTCGGGGCGGGTCGCGCGATGCACGGAGGCCTTCATCAGCTCGACGGCCTTGTCGCCGGCTTCGATGTCGACACCGGCCGATGCGTACGTGATCGGTGCGGGGGACGAGGGCTGGTCACTCACGGTGACCAAGCCTAGTCGGCGGCGTCTGGCCCGCCCACCCGGGCAGGGATGCCGCTCGCGCGGCTGTGCCCGGGCATACGGATGAGAGCGGGTGGCGACACCCGCACACGTTCAGGGGACACAAAGGTCAGGTCAGCGACTCAACGCTGGCCGGACGCCCATGCTCCGTACTCGTCGTCGTCCTCGCCGCTCTCGTCCGCCGACCACTTGTCGGAGGAGTTGGCGTCTCGGTGTAGTTCTCGCTCAAGCGCCCGCAGGTCTGTCTCGGGGCTGTAGTACTTCAGCTCCCGTGCGACCTTGGTCTGCTTGGCTTTCGCTCGGCCGCGCCCCATGGCGTGACCCCCTTGTGTGCGTCGTCCGGGGGCATCGTTAGAGCCGAAGTCGTGCCGTGCACTTCTTCGACTCCTTCGTAGCGTCCCGGGGGTTGTGTGTGTGTCGTGGGTGTAACGCTACATGAGTTCGAAGGATTCCGCTCCTTCCCGCCCGAAGGGCGAGAGGCCTGCCCGGCAAACCCGGATGGGGTATGCGTGGATGCGCCCGTGGGGTCAACGATCGTCTGCGGATCCCGGGTTCGGGAGCCAGGGGGTCGGCATCCCGGCAGCCATCCGCGCCTCGGCGATACGGTCGGCTGCCGCAGCCGGCGTGATGGCCTGGTCCCGGGCGGAGTCGAGCACCTCGAGGGTGTGGTCGAAGACGGCGCTGACCTTCGCCTTGGCACGGTCGAAGTCGAATCCGTGCAGCTCGTCGCTGACCTGGATGACCCCGCCGGAGTTGACGAGGAAGTCCGGGCAGTACGTGATGCCGCGCTGGGCGAGCCGCTCGGCGGTGCCGCCGGGTCCCTCGCTCACGAGCTGGTTGTTCGCGGCCCCGCACACGACGCCTGCGTGCAGTGCCTCGACCGTGCGGTCGTCGAGGGCCCCGCCCAGGGCACAGGGGGCGTAGACATCGAGGTCCATGGCGGTGAGGTGCTCCGTCGACTCGGCGACCTCGATCTCCGGGTGCTGCTCCCGCAGCTGGGTGATGGCCTCGGGACTGACGTCGGCGACGACAACCCGGCCGCCGTCTCCGAGGACGTGACCGGCGAGGAGACGACCGACCTTGCCGACCCCGGCGATGCCCACTCGTCGGCCGGTCACGGACGGGGTGCCCCACAGGAACTGGGCGGCGGCGCGCATACCCTGGAACACGCCGTAGGAGGTCAGGACACTGGAGTCGCCACAGCCGCCGCGCTCGACGGATCGGCCGGCCGCGAACTCGGTCGTCTCTCCGATGAGGTCGAGGTCCGCGACGTTGGTGCCGACGTCGGCGGCGGTCACATATCTGCCGGCGAGCGACTGGACGAACCTGCCATAGGCGTGGAGCAGCGCGGGGGACTTGTCCGCGTTCGGATCGCCGATGATGACGGCCTTGCCGCCGCCATGGGGGATGCCGGCGACAGCGTTCTTGTAGGACATGCCGCGCGAGAGGTTGAGCACGTCCGCGAGCGCCTCGGCATACGTCGCGTACGGGTAGAACCGGGTGCCGCCGATCGCGCTCCCGAGAGCGGTGCTGTGGACGGCGATGATGGCGCGCAGCCCCGTTCCCGGGTCGTGGCAGCTCACCACCTGCTCATGATCGGCCTGGGACAGGAGCTCCCCGGCGTCGAGAGTCTTGGGGCGTGCGTCATCCTGGGCAAGCGTCACGATCGGCTCCTTTGCCGGTCCTGGTGGTCGCGCAGGTGGGCGGCCACCCGTGGGTGCTGTGGTCCGCGGGGATGGTGCGGATCGGTCCTAGTCTGCCCCGCAGGCGGGTCCTCCTCAAACGAGGCGCCGGTCGTCTCGCGACCGCGTAGGCCGGAGGAAAAGTGGTCATTGGTCCGCGTGCGCGACCAGGCGGCCACGGTGCGGGTCAGGGAAGTACACTGGCGCAAACGACGGAACCCGTTCCGACCCTGAGGGAGCACCATGGCCACGCATGCTGACGATCACGACCACTACGAGGACGTCGAGTTCCACGACCACCACGGACAGAGCGTGGCCGCCTGGACTGCCGTCGGAATCCTCACTCTCGCAGCGGCCCTGATCTGCTTGTCCTTCCCCCTGGAGGGCGCGCGCACCCCGCTTCTCGTCGTCGGCCTGCTCCTCGTCGTCGTCGGTCTCGTCGCGGGCAAGGTCCTCGCCTCGACCGGCTACGGCATCAAGGGCAAGGGCGAGGTCACCAACCTCGCCGACGCCCCGGACACCGCCAACCGGCACGACGTCGGCATCAGCTGACTCCGGCCGCACCCACCCTCCCTCTCCGCCGCTTGGGCTGCCCTGATGTCGCCGACCGCATCCTCGATCCCGGTCATCGCGGTGACCCCGGGGGGCACGACGTCGACCGAGCGCAAGCTCATCGAGGAGTGGGTCGCCGGCAGTGATGAGGGCCGGGGCATCACGACGGTCCTCGATGCCGAGAGTGGTCTCGCCGAGGAGCTCGCGAAGTACGGGGAAGCGCTCGTCGTCCCGGTGCGGGTCGCCTGGCTGCCGATGGTCCAGCGTGACGAGTCCACCTCCCGCTGGGCCGAGCTGGCTCTGATGGCGACCCCGCGCCGGCCCGCCTCGTGGATCCAGCGCCGCCTCGCCGCACGCGACCCGGAGCGGCAGCGCGTCCTCACCGGCACCCCCGCACTCCTGAGCCAGCTGCGCTCCCGGCACCGGCGTAGCGCGGGTTCCCAGGCGGAGGACCCGGCGGACTTCGCCCGGTTCGTCCGGCGGGCCGCGACCGTCACCTTGGACCGCGCCGAGCGCTCCTTCATCGGAGACCGTTACAAGGTTCCGCACCACGTTGCCGAGGAGATCATCTCCCGGGCCGAGTTCCGCAACCAGCTCGTCGGGATCGCTGAGGACATCGGCATCTCCGAGAAGGAGGCGCTGGAGCGGGCCTCCGGTGCGCTCGACGAGCTTGTCGCCGTCCAGAGTCGCGCGGCCATGGATGCCTTCCTCACCCTCATGGAGCCGCTGCACTCCCGGACGTGGAACGTCATCGCCGACGAGAGCGGCCTGGACCGGCTGCGCGAGCTGAACAAGAAGTATGCGCTCGTCTTCCTCCCGTCCCACCGGAGCTACGTCGACTCGCTCGTGCTCGGCGACGTCCTCTCCCGCAACGACTTCCCGCGCAACCACGTCATGGGTGGCGCCAACTTGCGGATCTGGCCGCTCGCCGACCTTGCCCGTCGCGCAGGCCTGGTCTTCATCCGTCGCTCGTTCGGGGACGACGCGATCTACAAGGCGGTCGTCGAGGAGTACTTCGGCTATCTGCTGTCCAAGCGCTTCAACCTCGAGTGGTACTTCGAGGGAGGACGGTCCCGCACCGGCAAGCTCCGCCCGCCCCGCTTCGGGCTGCTTGCCTACGTCGCCCAGGCGGTCACCCGAGGTCGGGTCAAGGATGTCTACCTAGTGCCCGCGTCGATCACCTATGACAGGCTCTACGAGGTGACCGCGATGGCGGCCGAGCAGGAGGGGGCGAAGAAGCAGGCCGAGGGGCTGAAGTGGCTCGCGTCCTATGCCCGTTCGCAGCGCAGCACGAGCGGTGGCAACGCCATCGTCCGCTTCGGCGAGCCGATCAGCCTCGCCGACCGGCTCCCCGCCTCCGATGCCCCCGAGGACGAGCAACGGATCGCCCTGCAGAAGGTCGCCTTCGAGGTCGCGGTCGGGATCAACAACTCGACGCCCATCACCGCCAACGCGCTGCTCACCCTGACGCTGCTCGGTGTCCGTGACCAGGCCCAGACGATCGAGCAGATCAAGCAGGTCGTGGCCCCGATCCTCGACTACATCGAGCGCCGCGGCCTGCCCACGACCGGGCTGGACCGGCTCCGTGACACCCTCGGCCTGCAGACCGTCCTCGCCCAGCTCGCCCGGGCCGACGTCGTCACCGCGTATGACGGGGGCGAGGAGACGGTCTACACGATCGAGCGCGGGCAGCACCTCGTCGCCGCGTTCTACCGGAACAATGCGATCCACTGGTTCGTCACCCAGGCGATCCTCGAGCTGTCGATCCTGCACGTTTCCGAGACCATGCCGGCAGACGAGCCACTGTCGGCTCTGGAGATCATCGAGCTGGCCTGGGCCGAGGCGAACCGGATCCGCGACCAGCTCAAGTTCGAGTTCTTCTTCCCGGCGCGCCGCGTCTTCGTCGACGAGCTGCGCGACGAGATGGACCTGCTCGACCCGGAGTGGGAGGGTCGCACGCCGACGGCGGAGTCGGTGCTCGGTGTCCTCACCGAGACCCGCGTCCTCGTCGCCCACCGCGTGCTGCGTTCCTTCCTCGACGCCCAGCTCGTCGTCTCGGAGCGGCTCGCCCTGCGCGGGAACGACCCGCTCGACCGCAAGGCCGACCCGGACTCCTTCACCGAGTTCATCGACGAGTGCGAGAAGGTCGGTCGGCAGATGCTCCTCCAGGGCCGGTTGCACGGGCCGGAGTCCCTCAGTAGGGAGCTCTTCGTCTCGGCTCTCGACCTCATGGCGAACCTCGGCCTCCTCGTCGAGGACCCGGACCAGGGGGCTGCGGCCGAGCGGGCTGCCCGCGCCATGAGCGAGGAGGCAGCCGCGGACGACTCCGCTGGATCCGACCCGGCGGACGAGGGCGGCACAGACTCAACCCACCACGATCTGGCCTCGCGCCGGGAAGCGAGCGCTGCATACGCTCGGGACCTGGTGCGCCGCGTGCGGACCATCGAGGCCATGGACGCAACCATCCGAGCGGAGGTCACCGGTGTCACTGACTGACTCGGTACTGCAAGAGCGACTCGACGAGGTCTACGGCGGTCCCTCCGGACCGCATATCGGTGCCTTCTTCGACTTCGACGGGACCCTCATCCACGGGTTCTCCGCGGTCGACTTCTATCTCGACCGGATCAAGCGCGGCAACGTGGGCCCGATCGAGGGTGTGCAGACGATCGCGATGGCGCTGCGGGGGATCACGACCGAGGAGGACTTCGAGAAGTTCGTCGGCGTCGGGCTCGCCGCCTTCAGGGGCCGCCCCGAGGAGGAGATCCTCGCCGCGGGCGACAAGGTGTTCCGCGGCTCGGTGGCATCACGGGTCTTTCCCGAGGCGTGGCAGCTCGTCCAGGCCCACCAACGGATGGGGCACACCGTCGTGCTCGCATCCTCCGCGACCCGCTTCCAGATCCAGCCCGCCGCCGACGTGCTGGGCATCCGGCACGTCCTCTACACCCCCCTCGAGGTCGACGAGGCCGGCACTCTCACGGGGAAGACCCAGGGTGGCAAGACCCTGTGGCGGTCCGGCAAGGCCAATGCGGTGCGCGAGTTCGCCGAGGCCAACGACATCTCCCTGCCCGACTCCTTCGCCTACTCCAACGGGGATGAGGACATCCCGTTCCTCGAGCAGGTCGGTCACCCGGCGGCGACCACCTCTGAGCCGCACCTGCGCGCGCACGCCATCGAGAAGGGCTGGCCGGTCCTGGACTTCAAGTCCCGGGGCCTGCCTGGCCTGCGGGACTTCCTGCGCAGCTATGCCGCGGTCAGCGGCCTGACGACCGGCATCGTCACGGGAGCGGCCTTCGGGCTGCTCAACCGCTCGCGGCAGCGCGCCATCGACACGATGTCGGCGCTGGCCTCCGAGCTCTCGCTCGGTCTCGCCGGCATCCAGGTCGAGGTCCAGGGCGAGGAGCACCTCTGGTCTCACCGCCCCGCCGTCTTCATCTTCAACCACCAGAGCCAGCTCGACCTGCCGCTCGCGGGATACCTGCTGCGCCACGGCTTCACCGGTGTGGCGAAGAAGGAGCTCAAGCGCGACCCCATCGTCGGCCTGCCGTTCCGCTTCGCCGGGGTCGCGTTCGTCGACCGCAAGGGCGGCAAGGACCCCCGCAAGGCCCTTGCACCGGCCGTCGAGAAGCTCCGTGAGGGCATCTCGATCGCGATCGCACCCGAGGGCACCCGCTCGCTCACCCCGACGCTCGGCCCGTTCAAGACCGGCGCGTTCCACCTCGCCCGCCAGGCCGGCGTCCCCGTCGTGCCGATCATCATCCGCAACGCCGGCGAGCTCATGTGGCGCGACTCGTTGACCGTGAAGTCCGGCACGATCCAGGTCGTCGTCCAGCCGCCCATCGACGTCTCGAAGTGGGCCGAGGACGAGATCCGCGAGCGCGTCGCCGAGGTCCGACAGGTCTATGCGGACACGCTGGCGCGCTGGCCGCAGGGTCCGGCGACCGTCAGTGGGGTGGCCACCGAGGCAGCCAGTCCGACCGAGGTCGATGTCGCCAACCTCGAGGGCGAGACGATCGAACCGCAGGCCGACCGCAGCCTCTCCGGCCCCCGCACCGCCCGCAAGCCCGCGGCCCAGCTGGCGGCCGAGGAGAGGGCCGCCGCGAAGAAGGCTGCCAAGAAGGCGGCCTCGACGAAGACAGCTACCAAGGCTGCGGCCAAGAAGTCGACGGCGAAGAAGACAACGGCGAAGACGACCACCACGACAGCGGCCAAGAAGACCGCGAAGAAGACCGCGGCCAAGAAGACGACGGCCAAGAAGACCGCCACGTCAGCGGCCAAGAAGACCGCTCAGACCGCTGCGAAGAAGACGGCCGCCACGACAACGGCCAAGAAGACGACCGCGAGGCGCGCCTCGGCCACGAAGGGAACGCTGTCGATCGCGCCGCGCACCGCGCCGTCGTCGACGCGGCGCAAGCGCACCCGCGGCTCGATCGTCGGTCTCGTCAGCCCAGACACGACCGCCTGACCGGGCGGTCGCATACCCCACCGTTTCCTCCCAATCGGACCGAGACGGCGAACGGTCATCCGAGCGGAAGGACCTTGCGCAGGTCGTCCCCTGGGTCAGGTCGCGACCATAGGCGTCCCTGCCGGCTGGGTCCCCAACCCTGCTCACGTCCCGCTCGGTGGCTGGCGCCAGCGGACTCCAGGGGGCCGGGGGATGAGAGGGTGGAGGCGTCACCCTCGAAGCACTGGGAGAACGAGTGAGCACGGACAAGACTGCGGGCAGCCTGGCCCCGGGCGAGAAGGACCAGCTGGTCTATCAGCTGGAGACCCGGATGGCCGCCCCCCGCGGGGCGGCAGCGTCAGCCGTCCGCGAGGCCGAGGCTGGGCTCGTTAACGCCCGTGAGCGCCTGACCGAGGCCGAGCAGGCCGCTGACCGAGCCCGGTATGTCTCTGACCGGTTGCCCTTCATGCGACAGTCCGTCGACGAGGAGGTCGAGACCCTTGAACGGGTGAGCAACGAGAAGAAGGTTCGGGCGTCATACCGATTCCTCCTGGATCGTGCCGTCGAGCTCGCCTCGGCGGAGGTGCAGCGCTTCCACGACGACATCGCCGACGAGCGGCGGGAGCGTGAGGAGGGGCTCGAGGCCTGCCGCGCGGCAGTGAAGCGCGCCGAGGACAACGTCGAAGCAGCCCGGCAGATGCAGGCACGCGTCCACGCCGCCGAGGAGTCCGCTCGCACAGGCCTGGCCACGATGGTCGCGAAGCTGTCCTGACCTGAGCCGGCCCAGTCGGGGGAGGCGGCGCAAAACGGGTGACCGGAGCGCCGCACCCCCAGGGCGCAGGGCATGCGAAAAGCCGCCGAACCTCGAGGGTTTCAGCGGCTTGTCTGTGGCCAGGGACGGGGTCGAACCGTCGACCTTCCGATTTTCAGTCGGACGCTCGTACCAACTGAGCTACCTGGCCGAAGCCATCACAAACCTGGCGCGTCATCCCCGTGAGAGGACGACCTTCCAGACGCTCATGATGAGCGACCCCGACGGGACTCGAACCCGCGACCTCCGCCGTGACAGGGCGGCGCGCTAACCAACTGCGCTACGGGGCCTTGCTGGTGTGCAAGACACGCGTATCCCCAACGGGATTCGAACCCGTGCTACCGCCGTGAAAGGGCGGGGTCCTAGGCCGCTAGACGATGGGGACCCGTTCTCTTGGGATCCGCCGCGTCTTATCGACCCAAGGGTGACCATGGTCGGATCCGTCGAGGACGTGGAAACTATACGGTGGATCGGCCGCGAGTCCAAACTGAGCCAGAGATCTCGCCTCCGGCCCCCACTAAATGATTGGACAGGCGGGCATCATCGAGGGATGCAGCACACGATGGAGCAGTCCGTCACGCTCGGAGCCTATGCAGGCACCGTGGCGCTCCCACTCGTGCGCTCTTTCGGGGACGACCGCGCGATCGAGGTAGCCACTGGCCTGGTGGCCGAGCTCTGGGCGGGGCTGCCGCTCGTCGGGCCGGTGTCGTTCGTCGACCCCACCGTCGTGGTGCCGCACTGCGACAGCACGTCGACCGTGCGGGACAGCGCCGATGGAATCGAGCCGCCGCAGGGACCAGGGGATCTCGTGCCGGACGCTCTCGACATGATCCGCACGATCTGGCAGGTCGCACGCCAGGGGAGTGCCCAGGAACTGGCAGTCGTCGTCCGCTTCCGCCTCGCCGACCTGGCGGCCGCAATGGATCACCTGTATGCGGTGCGCACCGGCGTCCCGACTCCCGACCGGCCCGGCACCTTCGAGGCGGTCGTGCGCGAGTGCCTGGATCTGGTCACCGCTCAACGGTCCCGCAGCGGGGTCAGGAAGCTCACCGACAGCGACCTGCACGACCACGGGCTGCGGGTGGGGGAGCAACTCATCGAGTGCCTCGTCGAGGGCACGCCCTGCCGCATGCTCACCACCCCGCAGGTGGATACGCTGCGACTACAGGTCATCAGCGCCCTGCGCGTCGCAGGACTGCAGGTCCTCGAGACCGACAGCATCCATCCCGGCGTCCTGCTCGTGGCCGTCGACGACGTTGATCTCTCGGGTCGCCACATCGAGCTGCACTGGCACTATGCGACGGATCTGTGGCAGCGGTGCCAGGAAGCGATCCAGGCCGGCGACTACACGGCTGAAGTGCTCAGGCACTCCGGATCCATCCGGGCAGTCATGGGCCAGGCACTCCTCGACATTCTCCAGAACGCGGGCTTCGAGGCCAGGATCGACCCGGAGGTCGGGGAGCACCGGGTGCTCGTGACGCGGCTGATCGAGCCGGAGAGCCTGAACGCCCATATCACCTCGGAGAACCCCGGCCGCTGACGTCACGACGTCTCGTCGACCCACTCCCGGAGCCGGTCGGCGCCCCACGTCGTGATGATCCGGTCGGGGTCGATGCCGAGCTCCTCGGCCCGCGCGGCGCCGTAGGCCTTCATCTCCAGCTGCCCCGGTGCGTGCGCATCGGAGTCGATCGCGAACAGGCAGCCGATCTCATGGGCCAGCTCGATGAGCTCGGTCGGCGGGTCCCGC